>NZ_JAJOHP010000007.1:0-100764 GCF_021109375.1 Arthrobacter sp. AK01 | reverse complement strand
CTGGGACACCTACTGGACTGAAAAGACGGCAGGCTAGCCAACAATGACTCTCGAAATTGAGCACGCGGCGGGGGGGGGGGGGGGGGGCCCCCCCCCCCCCCCCCCCCCCCCCCCCCCCCCCCCCCCCCCGCGGGGGGCCCCCCCCCCCCCCCCCCCCCCCCCCCCCCCCGTCGTGCTTTAACCGATCCCCTCTCACCTTTCGACGCTTTCCCGCGGTCCCTCTCTCACCTTTCGACGCTTTCCCGCGGTCCCTCTCTCACCCCCAAATTTCAGGTCTTGACGTCGCGATAGTTACCGATATATCGTTAACTATCGCCGATATTCCTTCGGCGTAACAACAACCGAAAGGACGATGCTGTTATGAAAGGCATCAACGAACACGAGAACTCATTCCCCGAGCACGATCACGGACACCCGGAACACGGACATGGACGAGGCCGCTTCAATCGCGGCAAAGGCCGACGCGGCCCGGGCGGACACGGCGGCGGCGGATTTGGCCCAGGCTTCGGACCGGGCGGTTTCGGCCCCGGCTTTGGACCCGGATTCGGCCCTAGGGGCTTCGGTCCCGGCGGTTCACGCCGAGCCAACCGCGGCGACGTCCGCGCAGCAATTCTCTCGCTGCTGGCCGAGTCTCCGTCCAACGGCTACGGCCTGATCAAGACCATCGCCGAAAAGACGTCCGGCGCATGGCGCCCCAGTCCCGGGTCGGTCTATCCGACGCTACAGCAGTTGGTCGACGAAGAACTGATCGTCGCCGTCGGCGAAGGTCGGCGCACCGAATTCACTCTCACCGATGACGGCAAGGCCTACATCGCCGAGCATGAAGAGGAACTCGCCAACGCCTGGAACACCGAGGCCGATGGAACCGGCGCCGCATTCCACCAAAGCGTCGGCAAGCTCATGGGCGTCATCCACCAGTTCCGCGCCGCGGCCACTGACGAGCAGCGTCAAGCTGCCATCGAGAAGCTGGACGAAACCCGCAGGGCGCTCTACCTGATCCTGGCTGACTAGTGATCGCCACAGTCCCCTTGACCTTGACGTAGCGTCAACCCCTACAGTCGAGGAACAAGGCTAGGACGGAGGACTGATGGACTGGTCAATCCAGGAAATCGCAAAGATCGCAGGCACCACCAGCCGCACGTTGCGTCACTACGACGACATCGGGTTGCTGAAGCCAAGCCGGACCGGCCATAACGGCTACCGCCACTATGACGGTCCGGCTCTGGTTCAGCTCCAGCGCATCCTCCTGCTCCGGGAACTGGGGCTTGGCTTGCCGGCCATCGCCGAAGTTCTTGACCGCGAGACGGACACCGTCAAAGCGCTGAGCAGCCATCTGGAATGGCTCGCCCAGGAGCAGGACAGGCTGACCCGGCAGATCGCCTCCGTTCGGCAAACCATCGACACGATGAAAGGGGATGGAAAGTACATGGCACAGAACATGTTTGATGGCTTCGACCACACTCAGTACAAAGACGAGGTGGAGGAGCGATGGGGCAAGGACGCCTACGCGGCCAGCGATTCGTGGTGGCGCGGGATGAGCACCGACGAAAAGCAGCAGTGGAAGGACCGCGTCCAGAAACTGGGCACGGATTGGATCTCCGCCGCAGAATCCGGGGTCTCGGCGGACAGCGCCGAGGCGCAGGACCTGGCAAGGCGTCACGTTGAGTGGCTCAGCGGCATTCCGGGAACCCCGACGGCGGCACCTGGCGGAGACGTCAAGGGTTACGTCACGGGACTCGGAGAAATGTACGTTGCTGATCCGCGGTTCGCGGCCAACTACGGCGGGGAATCAGGGGCGACATTCGTCCGGGATGCGCTGCGGGTTTACGCGGAAAAGAACCTGTAGACGCTCAGGATGCGCCGATCAGGGTTTCACAATAGTCTGGCCGAATGGGTACAAGCACCGTAAAGTCCGGCGGACAGGTTGACAGACAAAAACGCATCCTCGACGCAGCCTTGGAACTGCTGTCCCGCCACGGCATTTCGGGCATCAACATGCGCGCTGTGGCGCGTGAAGCCGGCGTCGCACTTGGGCTTGTGAACTACTACTACGAGGACAAACCGAGTTTGATCCGCGCGGTGCTCCACCAGATTGAAGAGCACGACCTCCTCTTGGTGGAGCCGCAGGCTACGTCGACCCCGGACGAGCAACTCCGGGAGTCCCTTCGTCGCGTTGCGGACCCACGCCTCCTGACCACGCCGTATCTATCCCTCCGCCTTCATTTGTGGGCCCTCGCCCAGGCGGATGAGGACTTTGCGCGCATCAATGCCGCAGCCTTTGAGAGGTACCTCCAAGGGCTCGCGGCCTTGATCGGCAACGCCATTCCCGGGCTGTCACCTGAGGAATGCCGGGACCGTGCGGCCGACGTCGTCGTGGTGCAGAACGGCATGTGGCTCACCACGCTCCTGGGCATCGACAAGGCAGCCATCGAGCGCGGTATTGCCCGCACGGAAGACATCGCCTTCGCCCCTTCGCGGTGATTCGAACCGCCCTTGCCCCATTCCGCCGCGAGGATCTCACGGTAGCATTGTCTACAGAAGCGTTTCTTCAGTGTGAATCGGAGTTGTCTTGAAGCCAATGAATGACCTTGCATACGTGGGGAGTCAGGTCCGCAGCCTTATTGTCCAGAACGCCGGAGGGACAGGGTCGGAGGCGCTCGACGAGATTTTGGGTCCGGTTGCTTCAGCCGGAAAGATGCTCAGGTCCGGTTTGATTCTCGATATCGGGGCCACCGTCGGTGCCGTGCCCAGTCCGTCGCTCCTTTCGGCTGCGGCGGCGGTCGAGTTGCTTCACGCGGCTTCACTTATTCATGACGATCTGATCGACGGGTCGGACTATCGACGCGATGCACCCGCTGTACATGTCACTGCCGGGGAGGGAATCAGCATCCTGTCGGGTGATCTGCTGTTGGCCAGGGGCATGAAGCTGGCCCATGAGGCAGGGCCCGCTGCCGCCTCGGCTTGGCAGTCTGCCTTTGAGCGTCTGACGCTCGGGCAGCTGGCAGAGTCCCGCTTGTCACTGCGTTCAGCGGAACAGGACTTCCTTTCCTACATTTCCATGAAGACGGCCGAGCTTTTTGCTGCCAGCTGTGAGATGGGCGCTCTCGTCCTGGAACTGTCGCCGTCGACAGTTGAACAGGTTCGTTCGTTCGGGTGGAACTTCGGGATGGCATTCCAACTGTTGGATGACCTTCTCGATCTCCTAGGGGACGACCATGTTCTGGGCAAACCTGTCGAAACGGACCTCCCCAACGGCGTGTTCGGGGTAGCGGCCATCAGGGCTTCCACCACTTCAGGAGCTGCTTTGGAAGAGGCCTTGGAGGCTGGCCAATTCAGCAAGGCTTACGAGTTGCTTCGCGATCCTGACGTCGTTTCCTATTGCCTGGGCCTGCTCGAGGGCTATGTGGATGCTTCTGCTCATTCCCTCGAGTGCGCGTTGCCCTTGGACAACGCCGGTCCTCTGGTCTCGTGGACGAAGAAATACTTCAAGGAGGCCTTGGAAGACGGGATGCGCGCTGAATACCGGCATCTTTTGCCGCTGCAGTGGGGAAGGGACAAATAGTGGCTACGAGAGTTACGATCCGGCACGTTGCCAAGGCAGCGGGCGTTTCGGTGACGACAGTCTCCGATTCTTTAAGTGGCAAGGGCAGACTGCCTGAGGAGACTCGAAAGAAAGTACTGGAGACGGCCAAGAGCTTGGGGTATCAGGCAAGCTCTGCCGCGAAGAGTCTCGCGTCCGGCAGGACGGGCATTCTTATGATGTCGATTGCGGCGCCGGAGACAGCTGTAACGTCGATGTGGAATGTCGAATTTTTTGTCCGGGTCATGAGCGCAGCTTCCGAAGTTGCCTCGTCCAGGGGTTACGCCCTGGCGATGGCTCCTATCGGCGACTGGGCGGGTAAAACCACAATTCCTTACGACGGAGCCATAGTTGTCGACCCCGTGCCTGAGAACAGGCTGGTGCAGCGTGCATTGGTGGACGGCAGGCCCTTGGTGACAGTGGGCAGGTTGGACTCCACAGTCACCAGCAGCGTTGACAACGATTTCTCTGCTGTCGTTTCCGAGGTCCTGGATCACTTGTGGGAGAAGGGTTCCAGGCGACCTGGCTTGATTTCCAGCCCAGTCAGCGCTTCCTATGCCGCGGATTGTGTTCAAGCCTACGAGGGCTGGTGCAAGGTCCGCGGAGTTCAGCCCCGGCTGGAAGTGGTGTCGGGAAGCCTCTCGGAAGACACCGGGCGCCAGGCTGCTGAACGGCTCCTCAGCAGGGAGGATGCCCCGGACTCCATATTTGCAACACTGGACCGACTCGCCCTTGGGGCTTCAATGGCAGCCTCTGCTGCGCAGGATGTCATGATCGTCAGCCTGGGTGACAGCTCAGCAGTAGCTGGCGCTTCGACGCCCCTCACCGCCGTCGAACTGCAACCAGTGGAGATCGGACGCGCGGCCGCGGAGATGCTCATCGAACAAATTGAAGGAGAACAATCAATAAAGAGCGTGACCATTCCGGCTCACCTCGTTGTCCGCGCAAGCACGGAAGCCGGCGCGCGTCCGACCAACTAGGAACCGCCTAGTACAGTTCCGGCTTCAGGTGGAGCAGGTAGTCGATGTCCGATTCGACCCGGGAACCGTAGCTCAGGTCTACGCAGAGAATCGTCTCGCTGCGTCCGGCCTGGGACAGCACGGCGCCGTTTGGTGCAACGACCCTTGAGCCGCCGACGAAGTCGAACGGACCTTCAGAGCCAGTGCGGTTGACGTAAATGTGGGGGATCCGGTTATCCAGCGCCCTCGCCCTGCCTGCAAGCTCATGATCGTCGTAATACGGGTCCATGTTCGCGGCGATGGAGATGATGAGGTCCGCCCCCTCCTTGGCCAGCTTTCTCGCCGGTTCGGGGAGCTCGATGTCGAAGCAGGTCAGGGGCGCTACCGTAATGGCTCCCAAGTTCACACATTCAAGTTTGTCCCCCGGAGTAAACACTTCTGCTTCTCCGCCAAAAAGATGTGTCTTTCGGTAGACGCCGGCTACAGTGCCGTCCTTGTCGATCATCAACATCGAATTGTAAGGACGCAACCCGGCTTGTTCGATAAAACCAACAACCAACGCCGTCTGGTGGCCACGGCAGGCGGCCTGGAGCACCTGGATGGGTTGGCTGTCCACCGAAAGCTGCAGCTCCCATACGTCCACGGACGTGTAGCCGGTCAGGAACAGCTCGGGGAAGACCACCAGATCCGCTTCGTGATGTTCCTCAAGAACGCTGAGCACGCGGTGTACATTCTCGTCGATCCGACGGGGAACCGGCTCAAGTTGGGCCAGCACCAGGCGCAGTGTTGTCGGACGGAGATGTTGTTCGACGGGCAGAGAATGTACACCGCGTTGCATTAGACCAGCTCCAGTCCGTAACCCGCAGGCGAGAGACGGCGGACGCCGTCAGACTGCACGAGGTAGTTGTCTTCGAGCTTGAGGAGCATGAATTCGCCGTCCACTTCGATGCCGGTTTCGGGTTCGAGGGAAATGACACTGTTTTCCACGATGACCTGGTCTCGGTCGAAGAGCCCGTGACGGTAAATAGTGGGCAGTTCACAGGCGCGGAGCCCCACGCCGTGACCGATCGCGTACGGGGTGGTCGGCAGGCCCTCGCTGGCGAGGTATTTGTTGACTGCTTCGTCAACCTTGGAGACCAGGACGCCCGGTTTTGCCGCTTCCTCCGCGATGCGGTGGGCGTTCAGCAGCTTCTCGTAGACGGCACGAATTTCCGGACGCGCTTCTCCGCCGACGAAGCCAGTGCGGGCGATGTCGGATGCGTAGCCGTGCTGCCCGTAAACGCCGATGTCGAAGAAGTAGGGGTCTCCTTCACGAAGAACGCTGCCTTCGGCGAACCATCCACCATTTCCCCTCCTGTGGTTACACAGTGAGTGGCTCAGGAACTCAGGTCCCGATTCCTGAAGCTTGCCCATCACGGCAGCGAGGATATCGTGGTCTGTTGCGCCCGGCACGGCGGCTGCGATTCCGGCTTCAGCCCCAATGGAGTTAACGATGCTGGCGTCTTCGAGCAGGATGATTTCATCCTGGGTCTTTCGGATGCGGATGTCGTAAAGTTCCTGGCCGACCGAAACAAAGCTTGCCTGCGGCAGCACAGTTTGGAGGCGGCCGAGGATCGCAGGGTCGATGAGCTCGATGCCAACTTTCGTAGCCCCCTTCAGCGCTGCTGCCAAACCTCTGGTCCAGGTTTCGGGGTGGCCGACGACGGGAGCCCATGACGGCATGGCATGGATGGCCGTAACCCATGGCAGGTCTGCGACCGGGTTTGCCTGGGTCTCGTCGACCCAAGGCGTGAAGATCTCCGCGTTTCCGTCGCGGTCAACGACGGCTGCGAACCAGTCGAAGGCTTCGGCGATGATTTGGGTGCGGTAGTCCGTGGCGTAGCGGATGTGGTCAAACCCAGTCAGGAGGAGGTGGGAGAGCTGGTTTCGCTGCATCAGTTCGGCGATGGCAGTGCGGCGATCCTGGCGGAGCCTGTCGATGTTGATGGTGGACCAGTTGTACATGATTTCCTTCTTTTCTTGGTGGTGCAGGTCTGTGGGGTTTATTCAGCGGACGTCATCGTTGACGCGCTGGGAACGGTGGCGGGCAGTGCGTTCTTGTGTCCCAGGAAGTAATAGAGAGTGCCGGCCACGATGCTGCTGGATAGCCAGGAAAGATCCGTGCCTCCGAGGGCTATCGCAAGGGGGCCTTCGACCCCAGGAATGCCGGTTTTTAGGAAGAGCCACCCGGCTAGCAGCCCCGCTGCCAGGGACACCACTCCGGGCCAGTTGACGTCACGGGACCATTTGACTGAAGGAGCCGCGTAGAGACTTGAAACATCAACCCGCTGGCGGCGGAGGATGAAAAAGTCAACCAAGGTCATCGCGGCCCACGGCGAGATCCAGAGCACGAGAACGCTCATCCACTGCGCTGCGGAGTTGGCGAAGTTTTCGGACTGAAGGAAAAGCCAGAGGACAAAGGAGCCGACGATTCCCCCGCCGAGCGCTATCTTCCATTGCCGCGCCCTGATGTCCAGGGAAAGGACCGCCAGGACGGACGAGTACATGACCACGATGTTGGTTGCGATCGGCCCGTGGAGGATAAGGACGAGGATTGGCAAAGCCAATGCGCCGAAGGCGGTCAGCACCAATTCAGCAGGGTCGGTTCCTCCGCCGGCTGATGCGATGTACGCGCCGAGGAAGCCGAGCCAGACGACGGGAACAAACATTCCAAGCGTCGCGGACCAGAACACCTTCTTAGTGGGCATGGTCGGACGGGTGAAGCGTGTGAAGTCGGCTGCATAAACGAACCAGGTGATGCCCCAACCGATGCCAATCGCGGTCATGACCTGGCTCATGGCAGCCAGTTTGTCGGTGCCGTCCAAGGTCCCGGGGGCGAAGCTCGGATGTACGTTGAGTGAGGCAACGATCGTCATCACGACCATCACCACCAGGATGACGGGCATCGTCCAGCGTTCGAACTTTTTGATGGCGTTAAATCCCCAGGCGGCCAAAAGGACCTGGATAATCATGATGACTGCCGCGATGGAGTACTTCACCGTGTCATTGGGTTGCACGCCCACTTCTTTGAGGGCTGTCATCGCCAGGTCCAAGACGATCCACGTATTGACTCCGACCCACCCCATGGGCATAAGAACCATGACTGCGGCCACGACTTTGGCCCCGCGCCGTCCCAACGCGAGCCGGGCCAGAATCATGGCGTTCACGCCGGTCTTGTGGCCCATGATGCAGAAGAGCCCGAAGAGTGCCGAGCCCATCATGTTGCCAACGAGAATGACGATCAGGGTTTCGGCCAAGCTCAAGCCCAGCCCGAGACCGACCGTTCCCAGCACCCAGTTGATGGGAGCAAGGTTGGCACCGGCCCAGATCCAGAATTGATCAGCTCCCCCGGAGGTCCTGTCCCGCGCCGGAATCGGACAAACTCCGTGGTCTTCAACCAGTGCCTCTGAACTGGAGGAGCCCAGCGGCTCCGTTTTGACTGTTGAGGCCCCATTATTCAATGTGGCCACCTCCAAATGATTGAGGGCCGGACTGTTGTCCGGCAGATGTTGGATGTCAGCGTTCCCCAAGACGCAATTCTGCAGAAACGCTTCTGCAAAAGCGTGTGCTTTATGTCACCTCATGAAGCTTAGGATCTATGATTGCAGAAGCGTTTCTTCTTGTCCAGCACTTCGCCGGCTTCCATCAACTTCCACGGGAAGAGTGTGGGTAAGGCGGGAAGTCCGCCTCCAGGCAGACGGCAATTGGAAGCACTCCATCGACGGACCAGTGACCACCATCGGCAACGGCTGGTTCCAGAAGTCCATCACCGGCACGCCTGTGGCCGTCTTGATGGCCACCCTCCCCACCGGCCTGACCGCCAATGACAAGGACCTCGGCGGCGGAGCCTCCTCCATGCCCGCGATGCCTGAAGGTACCCGGGTGTTCGGCTAGCCCCTTCTTACTGCCGGGCTAAAAGAGCCGAGGGCGGGGGGCGCGCGCCCCCCCCCGGGGGCGCCCCCCCCGGCCCCCCCCCCAGCGCCACCAAGACCCCCCCCCCCCCCCCCCCCCCCCCCCCCCCCCCCCGGGCGGCCCCCCCCCCCCCCCCCCCCCTCCCCCCTGTCAGCCCGCGAACTTCGAACAGCTACTCCACCGTCACCATCACCGACGGCCAGCCCGAGGCACCGTCCGGCACTGGATCGGCGCGCTGTTCCGTCTGGACTTCGCCGGTGCCGTCGGTGGCCCGGGCTTTGACGTAGTGCAGGCCGGGCGTGGCATCCCATTCATAGGACCACTGGCGCCAGGTGATGGTGGAGGCTTCGTCGGAAAGGGTTGCTTCCACCCACTCGCCGTCGTCGATCTGGACTTCCACCTTGGTGATTCCCCGCGTCTGCGCCCAAGCGGTGCCGCCCACCGCGACCTTTCCCGGCGCGAACTTCGCAAAGGACTTGGGTACGTCCACACGTGCCATGGTCTTGATGGGGCCGCGCTCCGACCAGCCGCGTTCCGTCCAGTACGCCTTGCTGTCAGCGAAGCGGGTGACCTCCAGGTCCACCACCCACTTGGTGGCGGAAACGAACCCGTACAGCCCTGGAACCACCATCCGCACGGGGTATCCGTGTTCCACCGGAAGCGGCTCACCGTTCATGCCGATGGCCAGCATGGCATCGCGGTCATCCTGCAGGACTTCCAGTGGAGTGGAGGCGCTGAATCCGTCAATGGATGTTGAGAGCACCATGTCCGCGCCTTCCTTCGGTTTGGCCATGGCCAGGACTTCGCGGAGGGGCATGCCCAGCCATTTGGCGTTTCCGGCGAGCTTTCCGCCTACGGGGTTGGATACGCAGGTGAGGGTGACGTGCGATTCGATCAGATCGGCGTCGAGCAGGTCCTGGAAGGTGAGGGTCACTTCCTTCTCAACCATTCCGTGCACCCGCAGTACCCAGTCTTCGACGTTGATTTCCGGGACGCTCAGGGCGGTATCAATGCGGTAGAAATCGTTGTTCGGTGTCAGCCAAGCGGAGACTCCTGCCACCGGGGACTGGACTCCCGCCGGAACAGCGGGCGCAGCCTTGACGGGTGCCGGCAACCGGAGTGCATCCCGGGCCTGCGCAACATTGTTGCGTGCGGCACCCAGCAGCCGCCCACCGGTGGCCGCGATTCCGGCGGCGACGGCGGTGATGCCGGCCGCGGCGAAGAAGCGACGGCGGCTGGTTCCGGGACCCCCAACCTGGTTGTCGGCGTCGGCCGCTATGTCAGCGGGGGCTTCCGGCCACGACTTCAAGCCCCACAACGGCTTGATAAGGCGGCGCAGGACGAAGAGGCCTGCGATGGTTCCCACGATTGAAGGGATGGCGTCGGCGGGTCCAACGCCGGCGCGGGTGGTGACGGCGGCAACAATCACGGCACCCATGAACAGCACGCCCAGGACGCCCAGCGCCCACTTCTTGTAGGCCACAACACCCAGAACGCAGGCAAGCAGGGCGATGGTAAGGCCCATGCCTACGAACAATGCTGCTTTGTCGTTGGTACCGAAGGTGGCAATCGCAAAGTCCTTCATCCACGAGGGCGTGAAGTCGATGAACGTGGATCCCAGCGCGAATACGGGGGTCGCCCTGGCGGTGAAGAATGCACCGACCAGCTCGGCTACGGCCAGCACGACGGCGGCAGATACCACGCCTGCCAGCGCTGCCATGGTTTCGGGGCCTTTGGTCCGGAGTCCGAGCTTTTTCATGTCAGTGGTTCGTAGCGGCAGGGAACAGGGATGGGTGAGGATCCGGACCACCCCAACCACAAACTTTGAACATCTGTTCATAATTTTCCTTGAACGAATGTTCAAGATGCACTAGCCTGCTTCGTATGACCCAAGCCACATTTTCTGATTCTGCCTCCACGCTTTTCATCAACGGCTCGTGGGAGTCGGCCGCGTCAGGCGCCGTGCGGCAGATCCGCAACCCGGCCGACGGCGAACTGGTCGCCACGGTGTCCGAAGCCGGCCGCGAAGATGCCGAGCGCGCCATTTCCGCAGCCCGCAAGGCCTTCGATTCCGGTGTTTGGGCAAACGTCCCCGCTCCCGAGAGGGGCGCGTTCCTGCTCAAGGTCGCCGCGGAACTGCGCGAACGTCGCGAGAAGTTTGCCCGCGCTGAATCCTTGGACACCGGGAAGCGGATCATCGAAAGCCGCATCGACATCGATGACATCGCCGCCTGCTTCGAATATTTCGGACGCCTCGCCGGGCAGTCGGCGGGCCGGGTGGTCGACGCCGGGAACCCCGCCGTCGTCAGCAAAATCGTCTACGAGCCCGTCGGAGTCTGCGGCCTGATCACGCCGTGGAACTACCCGCTGCTGCAAGCTGCGTGGAAGATCGCTCCCGCGCTGGCCGCCGGCTGCACTTTCGTCCTGAAGCCTGCGGAGCTGACCCCCTCCACCGCAATCCTTGCCATGCAGTTGCTGCAGGACCTGGGCCTACCGGACGGCGTCGCCAACCTGGTAACGGGCCCCGGCGCTCAAGCGGGCGCACCACTTTCTGAGCACCCGGACATTGACTTGGTGTCCTTCACCGGCGGCTTGGAAACCGGCAAGCGCATTGCCGCCGCCGCAGCCGGCACCGTGAAAAAGGTGGCGCTGGAGCTCGGCGGCAAGAACCCCAACGTGGTGTTCGCTGACGCTGACTTCGACGCCGCCGTCGACAATGCGCTGAACGGCGCCTTTGTGCACTCAGGGCAGGTCTGCTCCGCCGGGGCTCGGCTGGTGGTGGAGGAATCCATCGCGGAGCGTTTCGTCGAGGAACTGGTCCGCAAGGCCAAGGACATCCGCCTGGGCGGCCCGTTCGATGAGTCCGCCGAAACCGGTCCGCTGATTTCCGCCGCACACCGGGAGAAGGTGGACGCCTACGTCCAGCGCGGTGTTGCCGAAGGCGCGCGGCTGCGCTGCGGCGGCGCGGCCCCTGAAGGCGAAAAGTTCGACGCCGGTTTCTACTACCAGCCCACCGTCCTGGACCGCGTGACCCGGGGAATGTCCGTAGTGATCGACGAAGCCTTTGGCCCGGTAGTAACAGTGGAAACCTTCCGCACCGAGGACGAAGCCGTGGCCACCGCCAACGACACCATCTACGGGCTGGCGGGCGCCGTCTGGACCCAGGATGCCGGCAAGGCCCAGCGGGTAGCGGGCCGTTTGCGGCACGGCACGGTCTGGATCAACGACTATCACCCCTACCTTCCGCAGGCCGAGTGGGGCGGCTTCGGCCAGTCCGGCGTCGGCCGCGAACTCGGTCCCACCGGGCTGGGCGAGTACCAGGAAGCCAAGCACATCTACCAGAACACCAGCCCCCAGGTGACCGGCTGGTTCGCAGACCACGGCAAGGAGAAATAGATGCACGTTGACAACATCGAGAACCTCAGCGAGCGCGGGTTCGATTACGTCGTCATTGGCGGAGGATCTGCCGGAGCTGCCGTCGCCGCCCGGCTGAGCGAGGACCCTGCCGTCACCGTTGCCCTGGTGGAAGCCGGCCCGGATGACCGGGGCCTGCCCGAAATCCTGCAGCTGGACCGCTGGATGGAACTGCTGGAATCCGGCTACGACTGGGACTACCCAGTGGAACCGCAGGAGAACGGCAATTCCTTCATGCGCCATGCCCGCGCCAAGGTCATGGGCGGCTGCTCCAGCCACAACTCCTGCATCGCTTTTTGGGCACCCCGCGAAGACCTGGATGAATGGGAATCGAAGTACGGCGCCACGGGCTGGAACGCTGCCGCCGCCTGGCCTTTGTACCAGCGTCTGGAAACGAACGAGGACGCCGGACCGGAAGCTCCACACCACGGCCACGACGGTCCGGTGCATTTGATGAACGTTCCTCCGAACGATCCCGCCGGCGTCGCGCTCCTTGATGCCTGTGAGCAGACCGGCATCCCCCGGGCAAAGTTCAATGACGGCACCACTGTGATCAACGGTGCCAACTTCTTCCAGATCAACCGACGCTCGGACGGGACACGTTCCTCCAGCTCGGTCTCCTACATCCACCCCATCATTGATCGCGAAAACTTCACCCTGCTGACCGGCCTGCGGGCGCGACAACTGGTGTTCGACGCGGACAAGCGCTGCACCGGCGTCGACGTCGTGGACTCGGCTTTCGGCCGTACGCACAGGCTGAACGCGCATCGCGAGGTCATCCTGTCCACCGGCGCCATCGACTCCCCCAAGCTGCTCATGCTTTCCGGCATAGGCCCGGCCGAACACCTCGAGCAGCACGGCATCGAGGTCCTGGTGGATTCCCCCGGCGTCGGCGAGCACCTGCAGGACCACCCGGAAGGCGTGGTTCAGTTCGAGGCCAAGCAGCCCATGGTGCAGGCCTCCACCCAGTGGTGGGAGATCGGCATCTTCACTCCCACCCAGGATGGCCTGGACCGCCCGGACCTGATGATGCACTACGGCTCCGTGCCGTTCGACATGAACACCCTGCGGTACGGCTACCCCACCACGGAGAACGGCTTCAGCCTCACTCCGAATGTCACCCACGCGCGTTCCCGCGGGACCGTTCGCTTGCGCAGCCGGGACTTCCGCGACAAGCCCATGGTGGATCCCCGGTACTTCACCGATCCGGAGGGGCACGACATGCGCGTCATGGTGGCCGGTATCCGCAAGGCCCGCGAAATCGCCACGCAGCCGGCAATGGCCGAATGGACCGGTCGGGAACTCTCCCCTGGCATCGAAGCGCAGACCGATGAAGAACTGCAGGATTACATCCGCAAAACGCACAACACCGTCTACCACCCCGTCGGCACAGTCCGCATGGGATCGGTGGACGACCATATGTCACCCTTGGATCCCGAACTGCGGGTCAAGGGCGTTACCGGATTGCGCGTGGCGGACGCCTCCGTCATGCCGGAACACATCACCGTCAATCCGAATATCACCGTGATGATGATTGGCGAGCGCTGCGCCGATTTCATCAAGGCCGATTTCAACAACAGCCGGACGGAGGACACCACGACGGCGGAAGCCGGCTTCAGCTTGTCCCTCGCCTGACCAGGCACCCTGCTTTTAGACCCACGCAACAAACAATGGGGGAAACAGCCGGAGGCACAAAGCGGTGCCCGGCCTTGATTTCATCTGCGTCCAATGGCGGCCGCAGAAAGTCACCATTCGTGCACGTCTGAACTAGGAGTTCGCATGTCAGAACCCAGCAAATTAGGACCCTGCAAGAGCGATGCAAGCGGCATGGACGAGTTTGGCTATGCCCAAACCCTGGACCGCAGCATCGGTAAGTTCGCCAGCTTCGCCGCCGGCGTCAGCTACATCTCCATCCTCACCGGCGTTTTTCAACTGTTTTACTTCGGATTCTCGACGGCGGGACCCGCCTA
The DNA here is from genome assembly GCF_021109375.1 of Arthrobacter sp. AK01. Taxonomy (NCBI): domain Bacteria; kingdom Bacillati; phylum Actinomycetota; class Actinomycetes; order Micrococcales; family Micrococcaceae; genus Arthrobacter; species Arthrobacter sp. AK01. The sequence continues at coordinate 86,890 of NZ_JAJOHP010000007.1, read as the reverse complement.
CGCTTGGTCGTGGCCCATCGTCTTCGTCGGCCAGCTGATGGTCGCCCTGTGCTTTGCGGAATTGGCAGGACGCTACCCGGTGGCCGGGTCGGTCTACAACTGGGCCAAGAGGCTCTCGACTGGAACGTGGGCGTGGCTGGCGGGCTGGTTGCTGTTGCTCTCCTCCATCATGGCCCTGGGGTCCGTTGCCTTGGCCCTCCAAATCACCCTCCCGCAAATCTGGAGCGGCTTCCAACTGGTGGGCGATGGAACGGGGCCCTATGACTTTGCGGTCAACGGGGTTGTCCTGGCCAGCATCATGATCGGTATTTCCACCCTCATCAACGCTTTTGGCGTGAAACTCATGACCATGATCAACAGCGTGGGCGTGTTCGTGGAGCTGGTTGCAGCCGTCCTGCTCATTGCCGCGCTCATCTGGCACTCCGTTCGCGGACCGGAAGTCCTCTTGGATACTGCGGGATTCGGCGAAGAACATCCCCTGGGCTTCTTTGGCGTGTTCCTCATTGCCGCCATGGCGTCCGGCTACGTCATGTACGGCTTCGACACCGCCAGTTCCCTGGGTGAAGAAACCAAGGACCCCAAGAAAACGGCGCCCAGGGCGATCCTGCGCGCCGTTACGGCGTCCTTCCTCCTGGGAGGATTGCTCCTCCTCGGCGGAATCCTTGCCGCGCCCGATCTTTCAGATCCCAAACTCGGAGCGGCCGATGGCGGGCTGCAGTACATCGTGCTGTCGGTGCTGGGCGGTCCATTCGGCAAGGCCTTCCTGGCGTGCATCGTGGTGGCCGTGGTGGTCTGCACGTTGGCCGTCCACGCAGCAGCCATCCGGATGATGTTCGCCATGGCAAGGGACAACAACCTCCCGTTCAGCCGTCAGCTCAGCAAAGTGCATCCCACCCGCAAAACCCCCACAGTGGCCGCCATCGTTATCGGTGTCGTGGCCGTGATTCCCCTGATCGTCAACATCTCCCAGCCAGCTATCTTCACGATTCTCTCCAGCATCAGCATCGTCCTGATCTACCTGTCATACCTCCTGGTGACGGTGCCCATGCTGCGGCGCCGCTTCTTGAAGAAGTGGCCCCTCAAGGACGACGGATCAGAACCGGGATTCAGCCTCGGCAAATGGGGGTTGCCCGTGAACATCCTGGCGGTGCTGTGGGGCGGTGCCATGACACTGAACCTGGTGTGGCCGCGGCCGGAGATTTACAACTCGGTGCCGCCGTTCGAGTGGTACCTGCAATGGGGCGGCGTCATGTTTGTCGGCACGGTCATCATCGGCGGGACGCTCCTCTACCGCCTGCGCATCCGGCACAAGACCGGAGTCCTGGCCGAACACGCAGCCGTCGCTGCGCCTTCGGACCCGGACCCGGATCCGGCCTTGGTCGCAGCCCGGAAAGCCTGACGCATGCCCGGGCGGTCTCAGACGAAGGCCGACTTCCCTGTCACCGCCCGGGCAACGATCATCGAATTGATCTCGTAGCTGCCCTCATATGTGTAAAGGATCTCGGCGTCGCCGAAGAGCTTGCCCATCTCGTAATCCGTGGTGATCCCGTTCCCGCCCAAGAGGGAACGGCCCATCGCCACGGATGAGCGCGCCAGCCGGGTGGTGGTGGCCTTGCACATGGCAGCTTGGACCATTTCGAGCTTGCCGGCCTGCTGGATCCGCGCGAGCTCAACCATCATGGACAGTGAGGCATTCGCGTTGCCCAAAATATCCGCGAGCTGCTGCTGCACCAGCTGGAAACGGGCCAGCTCCTTGCCGAATTGCTGGCGTTCCAAGGCGTAAGAACGGGCGATATCAAACGCGGCCAGTTGAATCCCTGCAGCCTGCCAACCCACCCAAGCCCGGGAATCACGCAAAAGATCGTTCGCCCGCGAGAACTCCGTGGCCCCCGGCAGGAGATTCTCCAAAGGTATGCGGACCTCATCCAGGACGATGTCCGTGTTCTGCATGATCCTGAGCCCGATTTTGTTGGAGATCTTAGTGGCCGAGTACCCGTGGCGATCGGTCTCCACAATGAAGCCCTTGATCTGCCCGTCGGATTCGTCCCGGGCCCACACCAGCGCAAAGTCGGCGATGGTGCCTGCACCAATCCAGCGCTTGGCACCGTTGATGACCCATTCGCCGCCGTCGCGCCGCGCCGTCGTCGAGAGTCCTCCGGCGATGTCCGAGCCGTGGTCAGGTTCGGTGAGGGCGAAGGCGCCCAACTGGGTAAAGGCCTCCAGCCCAGGCAGCCACGTGCGCTTCTGCTCATCAGAGCCGAGCTCGTGGATCATGCCCACGATGAGTTCGTTGTGGATGCCCACCAACGCCGAAAGAGACACGTCCGCCCTGGCGATCTCGGTGTACATGAGGCCCTTGAAGAGCTTGGTGGAGCCGTCTGTCTGTAGTCCTCCAAGCCCGAACTTGGCCATGTCGGCCAGCAGTCCGAACGGAAATTCCTCCCGGTTCCAGTACTCGATACTGGCCGCCCGGATGCGTGTCTGCAGGAATTCCCTGATCTCGAGGTAGCGCACACGCTCCGATGGTGGGAGCAGATCCACTACGTGCATAAGGTCCGCCTCCGGGTAAGGAGGGAGGACACGTTCTGTTGCCGCACCGCTGGTGACGGTGCCGGCAGCTTTTTCGTCGAGCATTAGACCCCTTCGTCATGTCCCGCACAGGCTCTTCCAAACCCTTGGATGTCCTAGTATATTGCAAGGTGATGTGGATCACTAGGCCGGGCAATGAAGCCCCAGCGAAAGGCGGACTATGACAGTCACCGATGACTTCCGTGCGGCCCGCGACCGGTTGCTGGAACTGCGCGAGGATTACAAGCAGGCACACAGCGAATTCGCGTGGCCACGCTTCGAGGAGTTCAATTTCGCCTTGGACTGGTTCGACCAGATCGCGGCGGACCAGGAAAAAGGTGGCAAGCCCGCGCTGGTCATCGTGGAACAGGACGGCAGTTCCACCCGCCGCTCGTTCAAGGAGCTCGCAGATCGGTCATCGCAGGTAGCCAACTGGCTGCGCGGCCAGGGCGTCCAGCGCGGCGACCACATGATCATCATGCTCGGCAACCAGGTTGAACTCTGGGAACTCATGCTGGCCGGCATCAAACTGGGCATCGTCATGATCCCCACCACCACCCTCATGGGCGCCCGCGATCTCCAGGACCGCGTTGAGCGCGGTGGGGCCAGCTGGGTGGCCGTCGGAAGTGCCAACATCAGCAAGTTCGCCGCAGTGGAAGGCGATTACACCCTGATCGAGATCGGCGCGGAACCCACCAACGCGGACGCCAAACAGTACGCAGATTCGTACGACGCCGGCACGGACTTCGCGCCCGACGCCCCCACTCGCGCCGACGAGACGCTGCTCCTCTACTTCACCTCCGGCACCACCTCCCGCGCCAAACTGGTGGAGCACACCCACACGTCCTACCCCGTGGGCCACCTGTCTACGATGTACTGGATCGGCCTCGAACCCGGCGATGTCCACCTCAACGTCGCCTCCCCCGGCTGGGCCAAACATGCTTGGTCCAACGTCTTCACTCCTTGGATCGCTGAGGCCTGCGTCTTCATCTACAACTACGAACGCTTCGATGCCGCCGCCCTCATGGAGCAGATGGGCCGGGAGGGCGTCACCAGTTTCTGCGCGCCGCCCACGGTGTGGCGCATGCTCATCCAAGCAGACCTCACGCAGCTCACCACTCCTCCGCTGAAGGTGGTTTCGGCCGGCGAACCACTCAACGCGGAAGTCATCGGGCAAGTAGAGGAGGCCTGGGGCGTCACCATCCGTGACGGCTTCGGCCAGACCGAATCCACGGTCCAGATCGCCAACACTCCTGCCCAGCCGGTAAAGATCGGCTCCATGGGACGGCCGCTGCCCGGGTACGACGTCGTCCTGGTGGACCCGGTCACCGGCCAGGAAGCCGACGACGGCGAACTCTGCTTGCGCTTGGACCCCCGGCCCGTGGGGCTCATGAAGAGCTACTTCGGTGACGAGGCCAAGACGGCCGAGGCCTTCCGCGATGGCTACTATCACACCGGCGATATGGCCAGCCGGGACGCCGATGGCGTCATCACCTATGTCGGCCGGGACGATGACGTCTTCAAGTCCTCCGACTACCGTTTGTCGCCATTCGAACTTGAAAGCGTCCTGATCGAACACCCCGCAGTGGCGGAAGCCGCCGTCGTGCCTTCACCTGATGCCGTGAAGTTGTCGGTACCCAAGGCGTTTGTGGTGCTGGCCGCCGGCTACGAACCGGGACCTGCTGTGGCCGAGGACATTCTCAAGTATTGCCGTGAGCATCTGGCGCCGTTCAAGCGCATCCGGCGGCTGGAATTCGGCGAGTTGCCCAAGACCATTTCCGGCAAGATCCGGCGCGTCGAACTGCGCGGTACAGAGGTTGCTCGGCACGGCGACGGTCCGCTCCCGTCAGGTTTGGGCGTCGAATACTCCGAGGAGGAGTTCCCGAATCTGAAAGACTAGCCAACCGAACACTCGGCCAACCAAGCAAACGAAGGAGGCCCATGGGCACCCCACTCCCCCGCGACCCCATTGCCGATGCCCAGCGCAACTGGGAACGGCATGGCTGGGGCGATGTCGCCGCGCCCATGGCTGCCATCACCGCGATCATGCGCACCCAGCAAATCCTGCTGGCGCGCATCGAAACGGTCCTCAAGCCGTTCGGGCTGACCTTCGCACGCTACGAACTTCTGGCGCTGCTGAGTTTCGCCCGGAGCGGTGCGCTGCCCATGAACAAAGCCAGCGCGCTCCTGCAGGTGCACCCCACCTCGGTGACCAACGCCGTCGACCGCTTGGAAAAAGCCGCCCTGGTGGCCCGCTCGCCGCATCCCACCGACGGCCGCACCACCCTGATAGAACTCACCGCCGAGGGCCGGACCCTCGCCAAGAAGGCGACGGCGGCACTCAACTCCGAGGTTTTCGGCAAGTCAGGTTTCGGAGACGACGACGTCGATCACCTCATCCGCGTACTGGGCACCTTCCGCAGGGATGCGGGAGATTTCGAAGACTAAGGCGCTCAACGGGCTTTCTCGTGTCCGGGGTTTCTACGTTCTGGAGGGGCGGTGTCCCGGCAGGGGCGGTGCCTTTGATTGGTACGAGTGTCCGGTGGGGGTGCTGATTTCCACGGTGTGCACGTCACCGGGCACGGCTTTGGTGCTCCAGCCGGGGTTTTCCTTGGTGTGGTTGCAGGCTTCGCAGAGCCCTGCGCCATTAGCGAGGTTTGTTTGCCCTCCGGAACGCCACGGAACCACATGGTCAATATGCCGGATCGGCGCATCGCAATACGGGGTCCGGCAGATGTCGTCACGGGTTTCGATGAAGTGCCGAAGCCCACCAGCGAAGACCCGGGCCTTGGAGTCGGCGGCAAGGAGTTCTCCCGTGGTTGGCGCGGTGTAGAGCCGGCGAAGCCAGACAGTGAGCTCTGTCTTCGGCACTGCCGCATGATCTTGACCGGTTTGCCCTGTTCCGGAAGCTGAGTTCGCGCCCTCCTGTCCCAGGGTTGCGGCTTGCGCCGATCCGAGCAGTTCCCTTCCCCATTCAGCGGGGACGATTCCGTAGCCCTTGAGCCGGGCTGGTTCGCTGTCACCTTGGAACAAGGTGCGGTCCGTCATAACGAGGTCCACGTTGATCCCCGAAATCCCGCCCGTGGTACCGGTGCTGCGTTCGACCAGGGTGTCGGCCATAACCTGACCCCGACCTCGAGCATCCCCACTGGAGCGGGCCGAATCAGCCGCTCGGGTCAGCGCCGCGTAGACCGCCACTCCCTGGGCAACCGGAAGCAATGCCGTCAGGTAGGTCATGGTGTCCGGCGCCGGGCGCAGGCTGACAGTCCGCTCGGCCGCAGCGCGACTGGCACGCCCGACTACCGACCGCGGATCCCGCCGATACGCGGCAGCCTTCGCCGCGGCCACGATCGCTTTGTCGCCCTTCCCGGCAAAGGTCCCTGTGTCGGGGGCGAGCTCCTCGTCGACAGCGGTTCGGTCCTCAACAGACAGGCAGGCGGTTTCTTTCACCAGCAGCGTGGCACGCCACTCATTCAGCTGCCCGGCCTGCAGCGCCGCCAAGGTGCGCGGCATCTCGATCACGAGCGCCTTCGCCAAACCAAGCAACCGGGAGCCACGGTTCGGTGATTCCCTCCGTGCCAGTGCCACCTGGGCTCCCACGCCCTGGCCACGCTCCGAGGCGGGGACCCCTGCCTCGGCCTGCTCGGCGCGCTGGGCAAGATCAAAAGCCACAGCAACCCGCGCCTGCAAAGCGGTGATTGCCGACTTCATCTCCTCCAGGGCCCGCAACTGCTCGATCAGGTCCCCACTAACGGTGCTGGCTGTACCCCTGCCGCGCTGAACGGAATCCACGACGACTGGAGCGCGCCCGAGCGCCACTACTGCGCCCGCTTGCCTCTCCCCAATCCGCTCCATGCCCTAACTCTGGCAGCAGGCACTGACAATATAAGGCCAGCGATCACAGGGGAGCCCCATTCACTGGCCGCGAGGTGAGGGAGTCCCTTGGAGGACCTCCCTCAAGCGGGACTCCCTCCCCCGCTGCGAACCTGATGTTCTGAAGTCATGACCACTACAATTTCCACCGCCAGGACCCGGCGTTTACCCCTGGTGACCTACGTTCTGGCTGCGGGTGTGTTCCTGATGGGAACCACCGAGTTCATTGTTGCGGGGATACTGCCGGAGATCGCCAGCGACCTGGGCACCTCCGTGGCAAGTGCGGGACTCATGATCACGGTGTTTGCTGTCGGCATGATCGTGGGCACTCCCACGATGTCCATCCTGACCCTCAAGCTGCCACGCCGGCTGACGCTGAGCCTCGCGCTGGTGGTGTTCTCTGTTGGTCACGTCATCGTGGCGCTCACCTCCGATTTCACGCTCATTCTTGGCGCACGTTTCCTGACGGCCTTGGCGACGGGCGCTTTCTGGGCGGTAGCCGCCGTCGTGGGTGCCAAAGCGGCAGGCGCTGCGGCAGCCTCGCGGGCGCTAGGGGTGGTGTTGGGCGGCGGGATGCTTGCCAACGTGGTGGGTGTTCCCCTTGGGGCGTTTGCCGGTCAGGTCATTGGCTGGCGGGGACCGTTCTGGGTACTCGCTGGCCTGGCCCTGGTGGGTGCAGTTACCGTGTACCGGTTGGTTGCCTCGGATCCTGTTTCCGGACCCACCCCGTCGGTCCGTGCTGAGCTGGCGAGTATGCGGGACTCGAGGGTTTGGCTTGTCCTGGCGGGCTGCGCGATGGTGTGCGGATCTTCCTTGGCCGCCTACACCTTCATCTCTCCGCTGCTCACCGAGAACACTGGGCTTGCCGCAGCCGCGGTTCCGCTGGTGCTGATGGCCTACGGCATCGGGGCGTTCATCGGATCCACCCTGGGTGGCCACTTCGGGGCACACCACCCCTACCCGGCCCTGTTCATCTCAGCAGGCATGACATTCCTGGTTCTCGGAGCCCTCTTCCTGTTCTCCCACTACGCCGTGGTGACAGTGGTCCTGATCTTCCTGCTGGGCCTCTTCGGCATGGCAACGAACCCAATATTGATCGGCAAGGCAGTGCGCTACGCCGGGCAAGCTCCAACCCTGGCCTCGGCGCTCAGCACTTCGGCGTTCAATCTGGGCACGGCCGTGGGATCGTGGATGGCCGGCTTCGCGCTGGAGTCCGCGCTGGGAGCCAGCGGTCCGGTGCTGGTGGGTGCGGGAGTAGCTGCGCTCTACTTCCTGCCGCTCACGGTGCTGATGCTCAAGGATCGGAAGGAAGGTGCCGTGGCATGAGGCGCAGCGTCGCTGGAAGATTGTTGCCCGCCATCACCATTGCGGCGGCCGCGGCGCTGGCCAGCTGCAACACAACGCCCTCCGGCGAACCCGCACCGAGTCCGGCCGACGAAACATCAACTCCCGCCACCGGCAGCGTCGTAGGTACCGTGGTCCGCTTCAGCACCGGCTCGGCATCACTTGACGTGACCATCGGTGAGGACAACCCGGCCACCCGGGACTTCTTGAGCCTGCTGCCGCTCACGCTCACTATGGAAGAGTTCGCCGGCCGGGAGAAAATCGCTGAGCTGCCGAGACCTCTCAACCACCAAGGATCCCCCGGGTCCGACCCTGAAAACGGCGACCTGATCTACTTCGTCCCTTGGGGGAATCTTGGTTTCTATTACGATGCCTCAGGTATCGGATTTTCGGACCAGACCATCCATTTGGGGCGCTACACCGCCACCCCGGAACGGCTTGCGCAGTTCGAGGGGCCGGACGTCCGGGTAGAAGTCAGCCGCTGAGCGTGGCATCGACATCCACGACGTCGGCACGGACGCCACTTGCCTCGAGTCGGACCGTCACCACGGAGAGGGGTCGCTAGGTCGCACTTGCACCCAGCCCAGGAAGAGGCCTTGAAGCGGCGGCTGAGCAAGAAAAGGCCATGCAGCTCCTCGCACTTCGCCGCACCGAAGATGTCCGTGAGCAGGCGGCGAAACTCGGATCGGAAGTAGAAGGCCACCAAGTGCCCGTAGAGAGTCTTGCCAACCTTGAGCTGGCCACGCGCTGCCGAAGGCATACAGTGCGCTTCAACATGTCATAGACACGGTTGTCGGCTTTCCGTGCGTGAGATTTCGGGTGTGATCAATGGTGTGTTCTAACCGTTGAAACAAAGTGTCATTCATGACAGCATGGAGACATGACAGCAGTTGCAGGAGCCCGGGGAGGGCTGAAGGCCCATCAGGATTCCATTCGGCTGCCCGAGGCCGAGCTAGTCCGCGACCTCAGGGACATCCTGGGCGCAAAACTTGTCGCCTACATCGGCTCAGTCAAGGAAACCCGTGCGGTACGCCAATGGGCAGACGGTGAACGGAAACCCTCCGCAGAGGTCATGACCCGGCTGCGGCACGCCTACCATGTCGCGGCCTTGCTGGCAGAGCGCGATTCCAGGGCCGTGGTCCAGGCTTGGTTCCAGGGCATGAACCCGCAGCTGGACGATGTGCCGCCGGCCAGGCTCTTGCGCGAAGGCCATATCGACGAGGCCGCACAATCGGTCCTTGCAGCTGCCCGGGCCTTCGCGGCCGCCGGCTGACGGGTGGAACAGAACGAACTAGCCATCATCCCAGCGGCCGGCCCTGTGTGGCGCATCGGGTTCCGCCCCGAGCCCTGGGCGTGGAGCGGCTGGGAATGGGCAACGGATGGCCGTTTCCCGGGACGCTGGGATGACCTGCACGGCAACTTCCGCACCGTCTACGCCGGCTCAAGCCTGAAGGCATGCCTCCTGGAAGTCCTGGCCGGCTTCCGCCGCGACGCCAGACTCGCCGCGGAACTGGACGAAATCGTCGAAGACGATGAAGACCAAGTGCTGCACCCGACCATCCCGCCAGGAGAAGTTCCACGTGAATGGCTGGAACCACGAGCAGCGACCCGCGCCGAACTCTCCGGGCACTACTGCGCCGTCACCGCCTCCCAAACCATCGCCGCCCTCTATCCGAACTTCATCGCTACTGCCTTGAGTCTCGGACTGGCCGATTTCGACGCGGCGGCGTTGAAAGACGCCCGCCCGAGACAACTGACTCAGGGCGTCGCCGCCTGGCTATACGAAACAACCACTGTCGATGGTGTCACCTTCAACTCCCGCCACGGCGACGAGCTCCGGCTGTGGGCAATCTTCGAGCGGCCCGGGGATCCCCCAACCAGCCCCAAACTTGGCCGGACCCAAGTGGTTGACATCCACCACGACGCTGCGGCGATCAACGAAGCATTCGAAATCCTCAAACTCAACTGGCGTGAAGCGTAGCGCACTCCTCAACGAGGCTCTTCGACAGCTCCAGCTATCGGCAAGCGGACGAAAGAGTGCTTATCGGCGTTTTAACCGGACCGTGGTGCGTTCAGTTCTAAGGGCGGTGGTTGGGTTGGACCATTCCAGGGCGTCCACGACGGGTCCACCATTGGGTCGGGCACGCTTCACGTCTGTCGATGGTCGTTGGCGTAGGCTGCGACTGCCATTGGTGAGGTTGAGCGGCCGAGGCTGTGTCAGGCGCTGCGATCGTTCTGGGTACCGCAGATGAGAATGCCGATGGTTTCGTTGCGGTTCTCGCGTCGCAGCATTTCCTCTATAAGGGCGACGTGGAAGTCGAGCTGGAACTTGCCCGTCTCCAGTTCAACGACGACGTAGCGAGGAAGAGCAGATCGACCAAGTCGTTGTCGATCGGAGCGCCCGGTCCAAGTTCCCGGAGGCCTTCGGCAATCCGGTTGGTCAGGGCGTTTTCCATTTCGCGTTCGGAGACTTCCCCGAAGAGCTTGCACGCTTCGAAGGCCAGGAAGTCCGTGTAGAAGTCAGCCGCTGAAGACACATCAGCCGTCCGGCAGTCAGCTGTCCGCGACGGTCCTTTCGGCAGCAGGCTGAACACCGTATTCGCTGGCCGCCCACGATGCCAGCAGCTGAAGGCGTTCGGCCGACGGCGATCCAGGCTCGGCTGCATAGATCGTGAGGGTCAGTCCAGGTTCCGCGGCCATTTCCAGGCCCTCATAGGCGAGTGTCATTTCACCAACGATGGGGTGTTTGAAGGTCTTGAAACCGGTGCCATGATGGCGGACGTTGTGTGCGCCCCAGCGGGTGCGGAACTCATCGCTGCGGGTGCTGAGCTCACCAATGAGATCGTGGAGCTCCTTGTTGTGCGGGTCGCGTCCGGCCTCCGTGCGGAGAATCGAGACAGTCGCCTCGGCAAACGCATCCCAGTCCGGATAGAACTCATGTGCACGATCGTCCAGGAAGGTGAAGCGGGCGATGTTGGGTGGCTGGCCCGGCATGTCGTAGGAGTCCTTGTAGAACGCCCGGGCCAACGGGTTCACGGCCAGCAGATCCATCCGGCCGTTGCGGACAAACGCAGGTCCTGCCGTGACAGCATCCAACGCCCACTGCAGGCTCTGGTGGGGCACATAGGACTTCGAGTTCCGGCGTCGCGGCGGTCGGGCAACTGGACTCGCTGCATGGGCCAGATCAAAGAGGTGGGCGCGCTCGGCATCATCCATATTCAGCGCCCTGGCTAGGCTCTCGAGTACTTGTGGCGAAGCGCCACTGATGGCGCCGCGCTCCAGGCGGGTGTAGTACTCGACACTCAGCCCGGCCAGCGTGGCCACCTCGCTGCGACGCAATCCCTTCACGCGCCGATTGGAGCCGGCCGGCAATCCAACCTGCTCGGGGGCCACTTGGGCGCGCCGGGAGATCAGGAATTCGCGTACTTCTGCCCGATTGTCCATGACTTCACCATAGGGCCGGTCTGGCCATCGAGGGAGTCCCTTTGAGGGCCCCCAACGGCTTACGTCGGCCCGACCTTCCGGCGCGACACCAACACGGGACTGTGGGCATGGTGGAGTACGGCGTGGGCGGTGGAGCCGATGGTGCCCTTGATGACGCCGTGCCCTTTGGTCCCCACCACCGTAAGGCGTGCTCCTTGGGAGGCCTTGACCACCGCCCGGGAGAAGGAAGCATCCACTAACAACTCTCCGGCCACGGTGATCCCGGGTGCTTTGTGGCGGGCCTGGCTCAGCACGGAGTCCAGCAAGGCTTCAGCGTCCGGGTACGCTTCCACAGGTTCACGCAGCAGGCGGTAGCCGGCAGGTTCGTGAAGTACATGGACGATCATGAGGTCCGCGCCCGTTGCCGCAGCGAATACGCAGGCATCGTCGAGTGCTGCCGGTGATCCTGAGTCATCCACGGCAAGCAACACGGGGCCGGAGGGGTGGTCATCCGCACGGATCACGGCCACGGGACATTCTGCGGTTGCGGCCAATTCAAGGCTGACGGATCCCACCAGCAATCCCATGAACCCGCCAAGGCCCCGACTTCCGAGCACCAGCATCTCCGCGCCGACGGAAACGTGGGCAAGATGGTCGCGGGGCATCCCATGCAACAAGGTGGTGTGGACAGTCAGCTCGGGAACAGTCTCCTGGGCGAGGGCCAACCCCTCTTCCAGGACTTTTTGTGCCGCACGTTCGAGGCCGCTGTCAGCCACCCCGGGGACCGGCCCCCTGTTATGGGACAGCAGGACCCACAGGGAACAGTGGACAATCTGCAGGGAACAGTCCCGCCGGACCGCGTGTCGGGCTGCCCATTGGACGGCACGCTTCGCTTCTTCGGATCCGTCATAGCCAACCACGATCGTGCTGGTTTCCGTCATGGCCAGAGCCTACGCTGGCGCGGGAAGCGGCACCATAGCGTAACGCCCGCCGCCAAAACCCAGTACGCTGCTAGGCTCCGATGCTGACACTTCAGGAGGAAACACCGTGGGCTTTGCCGAAGAACTCAGGAACCAGTACGCCGAAGATTGGGACGCTGCCGTCAACCATCCGTTCGTGGACCAACTTCTGGACGGGTCCCTCCTGGACGAGGACCTGCGCCACTACCTCGTGCAGGATTACCAGTTCTGCGACGCGTTCACGGCCCTCCTGGGCCAGGCCGTGGCGTCGGCTCCTTCCCTTCCTTCGCGGCTGGTGTTCGCTGGAGTCCTCGGAGCCTTCGCTTCGGACGAGAACACGTTCTTCCAGGATTGCTTCAATGAACTGGACGTACCGGAAGCAGACAGGACAACACCAGTCCTCGGACCTGCCACCCGCGCTTTCGATGCCCTCATGCGCAGCGCCCTCGCCACCCGCTCCTACCCGGATGTCCTGGCAGTCCTGCTGGTTGCCGAGTGGCTCTACGGCGACTGGGCAGCCCGCGCCGGCAATCCTGACAGCTGGCCCGCCGAACCCAAGCATGCCGAGTGGATCCGTCTCCACAACAACCCTGAGTACAACGCGTGGGTGACGTGGTTGCGCGACGAGTTCGACGCCGTCGAGCCTTCATCCCCGCAGGATCGGCACCGTGTGACCGGTACTTTCGCGGAAGCGGTGCGGCTCGAGCGGGCGTTCTTCGACGCGGCGCTTATCAGCGCAGCTATCCGCTAGCTCTGCTTCCGTAGGGTGTAACTGAGCTCCACCAGGCCTTGGTCGTAGCTGTTCACGTCCACTAGCTTCAACAGCGCGGGGTCGTGTCCGGCGGGGAAGACGCCGCGGCCGGCGCCTTGGCCCACCAACCGGACCGCGTCCACCTCGCCTGCCGCGAAGAACGTCCCGCCGAGGGACAGGCTGCCCCACAGGACAATGTCCTTTTCGGACTCGCGCTTGATGCGGCGGATCGCTTCGATCGCGTCGCCGGATTCAATGGTCGACGGCGGGAAGTCACCCCACGGGGCTTCCTTCAGTTGGCGCGAAAACACGTGGCGGCGCAGGCCATTGAGGGCCGGTGCAATGATTTCGCCCTCCGATGCAGGCGTAGGCCAGAACTCGGCGAAGTATCTGTACGTGGTGGCGCCCAGAACCATGGCTTCAACGCTGCCGAGCCACTCGAGCTGGGCGCGGTCGAACTCAGCCGTTCCACCTTCCAGCAGTTCATAGGCCTTGAACTCATTGTTGGTGTCGGCGGCGAATCCGTCGGCGGTGACAAAATCCTGGACGATCAGTTGTCCCATGACTCACTCCTCGAATGCGGTGATGGCCCGCAGGAGCCTACGCCGCGAAGTATGAGGGGACAACCCTTTCACGGTTCTCCTGTTCAGCGGACCCTCGGCAGGCCTCCGGAGTTCCCGCCAGGTTCGTCCAGTGCCAGCTGTCAGGGCAGTTGTCGTTATCGCAAAATTGCCAGGTCATGGGGTCCCTCGTCGTCGCCTGTTCGTGTCCATTGATAGGACACGCGAGCAGCCGGAACGTGACGAAAGAAGGACCGTGACCTGCGCCCTATTAACCTGCCGAAGTGAAGATCAGCCTGCCGAGGTGAACGCGAAGATCAGCGCCGAGCCCAAGGACAGGAGACCGATGCCGTAGCCCACAGCCAAAGCCGCAATGGCGAAGCCCCGTCCGCGCTCACCGCGCTGTTGTATCTGGTTCAAGGCCACATGGCCCGCCCCGACGACGAAGACCGCGATGACTGCCATACCCGCGAAGAACAGCCCCACGAGGGCAACTACTGCCATCGCGGCGGCTACGAGGGCCTGCCGGTTGATCGGCTGGGTGGACGCTTCAGTGTGGTTAGCCTGAACGATCTCCGTTGACATGTTCTCTCCCCATTTGTAAGTGCCCCGAGTCTATCCGCGCAGTGCCCAAAACCCTGGCTGCCCCGCCTGCGAATTAGCGGTGTTTGAACTCCGGTTGGCGCTTCTCGCTGAACGCGGCCATGCCTTCCTTCTGGTCCTCAGTGGCGAAGAGTGAGTGGAACACCCGCCGTTCAAAGACAACCCCTTGGGCCAAGCCCGTCTCGAAGGCAGCGTTGACGGCCTCCTTGGCCACCATCGCGACCGGTTTGGACTTGGACGCGATGACGTCGGCAGCCTTGACTGCTTCATCGATCACCTCAGCGGCAGGAACAACCCTGGAGACCAGGCCGGAGCGTTCGGCCTCGTCGGCATCCATGAACCGGCCCGTCAGGATCATGTCCATCGCCTTGGCCTTGCCCACGGCGCGGGTGAGCCGCTGCGAGCCGCCCATCCCCGGAATTACACCGAGGTTGATCTCGGGCTGGCCGAACTTGGCGTTGTCTCCGGCAATAATGAAATCGGCCATCATCGCCAGTTCGCAGCCACCGCCGAGGGCGAAACCGGAGACAGCAGCAATGACAGGAATCCGCAGGCGTGTGAGGTCCTCCCACCGCCGGAACCAGTCTGCGGCGTACATGTCCATGTAGCTGTTGGAAGACATTTCCTTGATGTCGGCCCCGGCAGCGAACGCTTTGGCGGAGCCCGTGATGACCACCGCGCCCACGTCCGGATCGGTGTCCATGGCCGTGACAGCATCCACGAGTTCAGTCATGAGCGCCGTGTTCAGCGCATTTAATGCCTCCGGCCGGTTCAGGGTCACCAGGCCTACCCGGCCCCGCCGTTCCACCACAATGTTCTTGTACTGCTCCGTCATGCTCTCCCTCTCCGCCAAGCTCGTCATAAGTTCAGTTCCAACCTTTCACACGGACTTGTCGCGGATCTCCGTAATGATGCCGGAGAAGTCCCTGCCGGCACCCTCGCCGGCGGCAAAAGCATCGTAGATACGCGATGCCAGCGGTCCCATCTCTGCCGCAACACCCGTGCTTTCCAACGCGTTCAGTGCCAGGCGCAGGTCCTTGGCCATCAACGCACCGGCAAACCCCGGCTGGTAATCGCGGTTGGCCGGGCTGGTGGGCACAGGTCCCGGAACGGGACAGTTGGTGGTCAGTGCCCAGCATTGTCCGGACGCGTTGGAGGCGACGTCGAACAACGCCTGGTGCGTGAGGCCCAGCTTCTCGCCGAGGACAAAAGCCTCCGCAACAGCGATCATGGACACGCCCAGAATCATGTTGTTGCAGACCTTGGCGGCCTGCCCGGCACCATGGTCACCACAGTGGACGATCCTCTTGCCCATGAGTTCCAGGATCGGTTTCACGGTCTCGAAATCCTCCGGCAATGCACCCACCATGAACGTCAGGGTGCCCGCTTCGGCACCCACCACGCCGCCGGAAACCGGGGCGTCCACGGAGCGGTGCCCGGCTTCCAGTGCAACGGCAGCCGCTTCGCGCGCTTCGTCCACGTTGATGGTTGAGCAGTCCAGAAACAGGGTGTTCGGCTTCGCAACGGAAAGGAGCCCAGGACCGTCCACGCCCCGGTAGGCGTCCAGCACGTGCTTGCCGCTGGGGAGCATGGTCAACACCACCGCCGCTTCCGCTGCGGCCTCATGTGCCGTGGACGCCATGGGAATCCCGTGGGCCAGCGCTGCCTCGACAGCCGCAGGGACTGGGTCATAGCCGATGACTTCGTGCCCCGCTCTGATCAGGTTCGCCGCCATGGGTCCGCCCATGTGGCCGAGGCCGAGGAAAGCGATGAGTCCTGTTGAGGGGGCTTGGATATCTGACGTGGCTGCGTTCTCTGTCATGCTCGTCTCCTTCAATTCGACTGGACTGGACTGGCTGAAAGCCCCAGCTCGCGTTCTCCAAGCGGCGCGAAGTAGCCCTCGACGTCGGACGTGCGGACGTCAGCGAGCGTCGGCGGCTTCCATTGCGGATTCCTGTCCTTGTCCACCACCTGCGCGCGGATGCCTTCACGGAAGTCCGGACCTGCAAGGCAACGAAGCCCTACCCGATACTCCTGGTCCAGCGCTTCCTCGAGCGAGAGCCCCCGGACCCGGCGCAGGGATGCCAAAGCGACTTTCACCGACGTTGGCGATTTCGCCTCGATCGTGTCCGCAACGGCAGCCGCTTCAGCCCCCGCCGAGCGCAGGCCCCGCACGATCTCCTCGGCATCGTCGTACGCGTACGCGGCGTCGATCCACCCGCGTTGGGCCGCCAGGGCCGAGTCCGGCGCGGCTTGGGCGAAGCGCTCGACGGCGGCTTCCGCCGTCGAGGTTTCCAGCGCTTCTGCCAACGCGGGCAGGCTTTCGGACGGCACAAAGTGGTCCGCGAGGCCCAGGAACAGGGCATCGGCGCCGGCCAGATGGGCACCCGTCAGGGCAGCGTGGGTTCCCGTCTCCCCCGGCGAGCGTGACAGCAGGAGCGTGCCGCCGACGTCGGGCACGAATCCAATGGTGGTTTCGGGCATTCCGGTGCGTGTCCGTTCGGTGACGACACGCAAGGAACCGTGCGCCGAGATGCCGACACCACCGCCCAGCACCAGGCCGTCCATGAAGGCCACATACGGTTTGGGATAGTGCGAGATCAGGGCGTTCAGCCGGTACTCGTCGGCCCAGAACTCCGCTGTTTCCGTTCCACTGTGGAGCATGTCCTTATAGATGGCCACGATGTCCCCGCCCGCGCACAGGCCGCGGTCGCCGGCGCCGCGCACCAAAACTGTGGCTACGGCGTCGTCGTCCGCCCAGTCCGCCAACTGCCCGAGCATGGCTTTCACCATTCCCGCATTCAGCGCGTTGACAGCCTTGGGACGGTTCAGGGTCACGATGCCCAAATGGCCCCGACGTTCGAAAAGAACCTCGTCTTCTGCCTCCACAGCCCCCATCAGCTGCCTGCCGGCATGACGAAGCTGGCGCCCTGTCGGATGCCGGAGGGCCACCGTGATGTCACGGTCTTGGTCTTGGTGTAGAAGCGGAAGGCGTCGGCGCCGTGCTGGTTGAGGTCGCCGAAGCCGGACGCCTTCCAACCACCGAACGTGTAGTACGCGATCGGGACGGGGATAGGCACGTTGATGCCCACCATGCCTACCTCCACGCGGCTGGCGAAGTCCCGGGCGGAGTCGCCGTCGCGGGTGAAAATTGCGACGCCGTTGCCAAACTCGTGCTCGCTGCAGAGCCTGAGCGCTTCGTCATAGTCAGCCGCGCGCAGCACGCTGAGGACAGGGCCGAAGATCTCTTCCTTATAGATCTTCATGTCCTTGGTGACATTGTCGAAGAGCGTAGGACCAACCCAGAAACCGCCGTCGTAGCCGTCCACGGTGAGGCCGCGGCCATCAGTAACCAGCGTCGCGCCTTCATCCACGCCGGACTGGATGTAGCCCTCGATCCGTTCCTTGGCTGAAGCAGCCACCACGGGTCCGAAGTCCGAGTCCTTGTCCAGGCTGTGGCCCACCCTCAGGTCCTTGACGCGCTCGGTCAGTTTGGCCACCAAGGCATCGGCGGTTTCCTGGCCCACCGGCACGGCCACCGAGATCGCCATGCAGCGTTCGCCTGCTGAACCGTACCCGGCACCAATCAGGGCGTCGGCGGCCATGTCCAGGTCGGCGTCGGGCATGATCACCATGTGGTTCTTCGCGCCGCCAAAGCACTGCGCGCGCTTGCCGTGCGCGGCTGCTGTGGCGTAGATGTACTGGGCGATCGGTGTGGAGCCCACGAAGCCGATTGCCTTGACGCGCGGATCTTCAAGCAACGCGTCCACGGCTTCCTTGTCACCGTTGATCACGTTGAAGACGCCGTTCGGAACCCCGGCTTCGCTGTACAGCTCGGCCAGGCGCAGGGGAACCGACGGGTCCCGTTCGGAGGGCTTGAGGATGAACGCATTTCCGGCGGCGAGCGCGGGGCCCGACTTCCACAGCGGGATCATGGCCGGGAAGTTGAAGGGCGTGATGCCCGCGACGACGCCCAAGGGCTGGCGGAGTGAGTGGACGTCAATGCCCTGCCCCGCGTTGTCCGAGAACTCTCCCTTGAGCAGGTGTGGTGCCCCTGCGGAGAACTCGACTACCTCGATGCCGCGCTGGATGTCGCCCTTGGCATCGGCGAACGTCTTACCGTGCTCGGAGGACAGGAGCTTGGCGAGCTCGTCCATGTTGTCGTTGACCAGGTCCACGAACTTGAGCAGGATGCGTCCACGGCGCTGCGGGTTCATGGCCGCCCATTCGAGCTGGCCCTTCTCCGCATTTGCGACGGCGTTGCGGACCTCGTCCGCGCTGGCCAGCGGAAGCCGGGCCTGGACTTCGCCGGTGCAGGGATCGTAGACATCGCTGAACCGACCGGACGTGCCGTCAATCCTTTGGCCGTCTACGTAGTGTGAAAGCTCGCGCACCATGGTGGAATGCTCCTTTGCATCGTGAATGACTGCCATGCCGCCGGGTGCTGGGACCGCTGCGGGGAACACGTGACCAACTGTGATCCAGGTCATCTCTGAACCCGAATATACTCGGACTTCCTACTAATTTCCAGAGGGGTGTCCTGGGACGCCTAATGGACCTCTTTCATCCCCTTGTACGCCTCCAGCGCTTCCGCCCGGGTGGTCTTGAGGTCCACGATCTCTTCCGGGTAGCCGGGTGTGCCGAACTCCGGAATCCAATGGGCAATGTATTTTCCCTGGGGATCGAACTTAATGCGCTGGGCCTCCGGGTTGAAGATCCTGAAGAACGGCGACGCATCGGCCCCGGACCCTGCCACCCACTGCCAGTTGGCGGGGTTCGACGCCGGATCAGCGTCCACCAGGGTGTCCCAGAACCACTGCTCGCCGAGCTGCCAGTGGATGCCAAGGTTTTTCACCAGGAAGCTCGCGGCAACCATGCGGACACGGTTGTGCATCCACCCCGTATGCCAGAGCTGCCGTTGTCCGGCGTCCACCATGGGGAAGCCGGTGCGGCCTTGCTGCCATGCGCGGAGCTCCTCCGGCGCACTTTCGTGGCCGGGGTGTTTACCGTCGCCACCACTGCTTCCGTCTCCAGCAACCCCGGGCCACGCCCAGGGGAAGCGATCGAACTCAGGGCGAAGGTTGGCCGTTGCGAGCCCAGGGTTGTGGAAGTACTGGTGCCAGCAGAATTCACGCCAGCCCAGCTCGGAAGCGTAAATCGAAGCGCTGTCCGACCTTGTGGAACCCAGGGCATGCCACACCTCAAACGGGCTCAGCTCACCCCAGCGCAGGTAAGGCGAGAGGCAACTGCTGCCATCGGTGTCCGGACGGTTCCGCCCCTCGCTGTAATTGGAAAGCCCCTTCTCCACGAACCCGGCAAGGCGCTGGTGCCCGGCAGCAGCCCCCGGCGTCCACATGTCGGCCAATCCGCCGGACCAGTCCGGGTCGGTGGGCAAGAGATGCCAGGAGTCCAGTTCGTCGTACCCCGGCAGTTCTCCGGCATACCCATGGCCCTTTGCGGGCACAGCCAACGGCTCGCGGAAATCCTGTGCAGACACGGTCCGCCAGAAAGGAGTGAAGACCTTGTATTGCCCGCCCGTTTTCGTGGTCACATTCCATGGCTCGTGGAGGAGGGACGCTTGAAAACTCGCCACATGCAGTCCTGCGTCACCCGCCCAGGCCTTGATGCCGGCGTCGACCGTCCGCTCAGCCGAGCCGTACCGGCGGTTCCAGTAAAGCGCGCCGGCGCCAACCGCCGTCGTCGTCTTCCGGACCACGTCAGAGGCTGCTCCGCGGCGGAGCAGCAGCGGTATGCCCAGTTTGTCCAGCTCATCACGGAGCGCCGTCAGCGAGTGGTGGAGCCACCACCGTGCGGCACCGCCGTGGGCGCGGATGCCTGGCGATTCTTCGTCGAGGACGAATAAGGCAACGGCTTCACCGTCGTCGACGGCGGCACGCAGGGCCGGGTTGTCGGCGACCCGCAGGTCGTCGCGAAACCAAACGATGGACGGTTTCATTAATTCCTTTCAGCGGACACCCCCGGAAATGGGAACAGCCCATGCCCCCTTATGAATCCTAGGGGCATGGGCTGAACGCTCGCTGTTGAATAAGGCTAGGCGATGGATGGAACAGCTTCCTCGACGATCTCGGAAAGTGCGGGAGCATCGGCCCCCGTTGCATCCCACACGGGAACGCTGTTTACCACGTAGTCCCTGGCTGCAGGGCCCACCATGCTCAATCCTGCATAGATCCTGCGGCCGTTTTCCTTGATGGACCTCAGACCCTCACGGACAAGGGCCGTTTTGAAAGCGGAGTCTGGAATGGGAATTTTTCGTCCAAGAACGCACCAACTGATGTACAGGCCATAGAAAGTGTCAAAATCCAAGCCGTTCTCGGTGTCGTCCTCAAACACCACGCAGTCGCGAATAAAGCTGCCTATTTGGGTGTCGGTCATTACGGGGCCTCCGGCGTCGGAAGAAAATACGGGCCGCCGGGCTGCATCAGCGAATGTCCTGTTCCCCCACTATAGACCCCCCGTACCGCGGAGTAACCGGAAAACAGATTAACTCTGGGTTTCGAAGAGGTGCTGTCCCGCGCCGAAACCGGCGCCACACCGTGCCGTGGCAACCGATGCGCGGGCTCTGGCGCCATCCCCGAGTTCGGCGTAGCTTCAGATACAGCCACACACCCCGGAATCCTGCGTCCCCCAGCGGAGCGGGCAATCAGGGCGTGATGATTGGAGGCAAGCCGTGGCTGGATGGAACGCAGACACCGCAGCCGGCCCACTGGGCTCCGGCACCGTAACCCTCGTGGAAGGCTCCACTTTCTGCATCTCTGCAGCCAACGGAGACATCAGGCCTGACCTGCCGCAGGGCCTGTTCCACTTGGACACACGCATCTTGTCCCGCTGGGAGCTGACCATCAACGGCCAGACCGTCGAACCCCTGGCGGCAGAAACCAAAGAACCGTACCGGGCCCTGTTCGCAGGCCGTGTGCCGCGCTCAGACGGCTACGCCGACAGTCCCCTGCTCGTAGAACGGCTCCGTGAAGTAGGGGCCGGCATGCTTGAGGAAATCACTATCCGGAACTACTCCAAAGAACCGGCTGAGTGCAGCATCACGCTGGCGGTCGAAGCGGACTTCGCGGATCTCTTTGAAGTGAAGGAAGCCCGGATCACCCGCGAATGGAAGGAAACGCGTCGTTTGGAAGGTGATTCGCTGGAAATCCGCGGGCTGTGGGAGGGGCTGAAGAAGGGCGTGATGATCCGGGCCGAAGGCGCCGGCGCCGGAGCCAAGGCCTTGGGTTTCAGGACGAGCATTCCGCCCTATGGGCAATGGAGTACACGTATCAGCGCGATGCCCACCCTTGACGGGTCGGCAGCTCCCTTCACCCATCCCGGCAGGGGCGAGATGTCCCCCAGCGATCGGCGGAGGCAGGAATGGGTGGGCAAGATCCCGGTGATGCAAATAGGCAACCGGTCCATCGAAAAGACCCTCCGCAGGAGCTACGAGGACTTGGGTGCCCTCCGCATTCAGGACCCGGCGCACCCGGACAGGGTGGTGGTGGCCGCAGGAGCGCCATGGTTCATGACGTTGTTCGGCCGGGACTCCCTCTGGGCTTCAGAGATGGCGCTTCCCGTGGATCCATCCCTGGCGTTGGGCACGCTGCGCACCCTGGCTGACCGCCAAGGAAGCGAGGTGAACACCGCTACGGAGGAAGAACCCGGCAAGATCCTGCATGAGGTGAGGCTGGACGTCTCCAGCAGCCTGGCCCTCGGCGGCAAGTCCGCCTACTACGGCAGCGTCGACGCCACTCCCCTTTTTGTCGCTGTCCTGGGTTCGGTCAGCCGTTGGGGCTTCGCCAAGGACGTGATTTCCGAGCTCCTACCCAACGCGGATCGCGCGCTCGAGTGGATCAGGGACTACGGCGACCGGGATGGCGACGGCTTCGTGGAGTACGGGCGTCCCAACGAGCACGGCCTCATCAACCAGGGCTGGAAAGACTCCTGGGACGGTATCAACTTTGCCGATGGCACCATCGCTGAGCCACCGTTGGCCCTGTGCGAAGTCCAGGCCTACGTTCATGGCGCCTACATGGCGCGCGCTTGGATGGCTTACGACGACGGCGACCACACCTTGGCAGCCGAGCTTCGGGAACGCGCGGATCGCCTGAAAAAGAAGTTCAACGAGGACTTCTGGCTCCCGGACAAGGGCTATTACGCGGTGGCCTTGGATAAGGACAAGCGCCCTGTCGACGCCTGCGCGTCCAATATGGGGCATTGCCTGTGGTTTGGCTTGGTGGACGAAGACAAGGCTCCCCGTGTGGTGGAGCGGCTGATGTCTCCGGAAATGTTCAGCGGTTGGGGAGTCCGCACCCTGGCCAGCGACATGGGCGCCTACAACCCGGCCAGCTACCACAATGGCTCGGTCTGGCCGCATGACAATGCGCTGATAGCGGCAGGCTTGCTCCGCTACGGATTCGTGGAGGAAGCGCAGCGCATCGCCACTGCCCTGCTTGAAGCAGCCGAGTTCTCCGGCGGCAGGCTCCCCGAACTGTTCTGCGGGTTTGCGCGCGAACAGTTCAGGGAGCCCGTGCCGTACCCCACGGCATGTTCCCCACAGGCCTGGGCTGCCGCTACTCCCATCCAGCTCATCACCGGACTCATGCGCTACGACGCCCACATTTCCTTGGGCGGCGTCTGGCTGGATCCCGTATTGCCCGAGTCCTACGGTGACCTGCACATCAGCAACGCCCCCATGGGAAGCGGGCGCATCACCATCGACGTGGTCGGTTCTTCCTCCCGGGTTGAGGGGCTTCCGGAAGGTTTGACGCTCCACCGTGCCCAACGGCCGTGGATCACCGAGCTCGTGGAACGGGCAGAGCTGCGGCGTACTGAGCCCTGAGCCCTGAGCTAAGCGTCGATCACCATGTCAGTGAGCGCCGTTGAGCAGCAGGGCAGGAACTTGCCAGCGTCGATCTCACGTGCCCGGATGCCGCCCTGGTGGTTCATCTCGACGTCGCCGGAAAGCTTGACGATCTTGCAGGAGCCACACATGCCCTCCTTGCAGTTGGCGCCGATCCTGACGCCGGCACGCTGGGCCGGGCCCAGGATGTGCTCGGACGGGTCCACGCGCACATTGATGCCGGTGCGCATGAAGGACAGGGTGAGGCTTCCCGTTCCCACTGTCTCAAAGCTCGAAGCATCGGGAGTTGAGACCTCCGCTCCCGCATCCGCACCGCCGTCGAAAGCTTCGGGACCGGTCAGGTCCGGCTCCGCGGATTCCAGCTCCAGGCCGGTCGCCTGCAAGGTTCCCTCGGCGTCGTAGCCTGGCTCGTAGAGCCCAAACGCAGCGGGCTGGCTTTCGTAGTAATCCTCGGCGGATTCCGCTATTTCCTCGGCGATCTCCTCCGCGATGTCCGCCGCATGCGC
This sequence comes from Arthrobacter sp. AK01, assembly GCF_021109375.1. Lineage (NCBI taxonomy): Bacteria > Bacillati > Actinomycetota > Actinomycetes > Micrococcales > Micrococcaceae > Arthrobacter > Arthrobacter sp. AK01. Next base: position 63,440 of record NZ_JAJOHP010000007.1, on the reverse strand, counting down.
AAGCTCCGCCTGGTATTCAAGGATGGTCTGGCGGTCTCCGGTGAAGAACTCCATGTGGATGGAGGTGTCGTCCACGCCCACCTTCCCCAGGAGCTCAGTGGCGGTGTTCAGGTAGCCCTCGGGACCACACGCATAGACCTGCCGCCCATTGGCATCCGGAGCCACCTCATCCAGCATGGCCGCCGTGAGCCTTCCACTCAGCCCTTCCCAGTCCGCGGGTTTGGCTCGGTTGCCCAGGGAGTAGAAGACCTTGATGCGCGAGTCCACCGAGGCGATGTGGGCGAGCTCCTTGTTGAAGGCAAAGCCCTCGTCCGCCGCCCCGTGATAAAGCACCACCACATCGGCCTGTCCAGGGAGGGAATGGATGGTCCGAACCATGGACATGATGGGGGTGATGCCGGCCCCGGCAGCCAGCAGGAGGTACCGTGCCCGCCGGTCGACGTCGGGCAGGTGGAAGGCCCCCACGGGCCCCAGCATCTCCAAAACAGTGCCGGGTTTGATGTTCTGGTGCACCCACGGCGAGACCAGCCCCGTGGGATCGCGTTTAACAGTGATGTCGAAGGTCCACGGCCTCGTGGGGGCGCTGGACAGCGAGTAGCTTCGGTCCGCCGGGTCCTGGTCTTCCCCGTTCACAGGGAAGGCCACGTTCACATACTGGCCGGCTCGGAACGCCAGGGGTGCACCATCGGAGCGACGGAACACGAAGGTCATCATGCCGCCCACTTCGGCAACAATCTCCACGCATTCGGCCGTAAACTCCTGCGGATGCCAGGGGCCCAACGCACGGGCTGCGCTGGCGGGTCCCTCGCTGCTTCCCATCACCCTGTTCCACGGCATTTCAAGGCCGCGAATGCGATGTGGCTCCTGGACCAGCGTCTCAGTGAGGAGTTCGGTCATGCCAAGTGCTCCTGGACGCGCTGTACGTACCAGTTGATGAAGGCCTCCACCTGGTACTCGCTCTTCATGTACGGGCCGGGCTCGTAGGCAGGGCTGCCGGCACCGGTCTGGCACAGCTCCACGAATGCCTTGTCCTGCAGGTTGGTCTGCTTCCAGGTGTAGGTGAGCTTCTCCAGGTCGTAGTCCACGCCTTCCACGGCGTCATCCGCTACCAGCCAGGTGGTGCGGACCAAGGACTGGTGCTCGTTGACGGGGAAGACGCCGAACGTGATGACGTGGTCGCTTTGGAAGTGGAACCAGCTGTTGGGCTGCAGGTGCATGGAGCAGCGGCCAAGGCGGAAGTCCGGCAAGTCACCGAGCAGCTTCTTGGAGAGCCTGCGCCCATCGGCCGAGAACGATTCGCCCTCGCCGTCGAGGGATTCGCGTGAAATACGGATTCCGGCGATGCGGGTGTCCAGCTCCTCCACCACTTCGTAGGGAAGGCCATAGCGGCGGCAACGCTCCTCGAGCGAGGACTGTGCCTCCTTGTTGCGGTCCCACACTTCTTCGAGGTGGGCGGGGATCAGGCCCTCCGTCAGGCCCCAGGTGGGGAAGAGGGAACAGGCGAGCTCCGGGTGTCCGTCGCAGTGGTAGCACTCACGGTTGTTCTCCATGACGAGCTTCCAGTTGCCCTCCTCAATGATGTTCTGCTGGTAGGCGACTTTCGTCTTCGACAGATCGTGGGGCGCGAGGTACGGCTCAAAGATCTTTGAGGTTTCGTCGAAGTCGGCTGGTGGCTCGTCGGCAATGCAGACGAAGATGAGTCCGGCCACCACACGGCTGTGGGCGCGCTTGAGGCCGAAGCAGCCTTTGTCGAACTTCGTCTCCCCTGGCGCCGAGGCGTGGATCAGGTTGCCTTCCGGAGAGTACGTCCACGAGTGGTAGCCGCACACCAGGTTTCCTGTGGACCCGGCAGCCTCGGTCAGGACGCGGGCGCCACGGTGACGGCAGACGTTATGCAGGACGTTCACGCCGCCGTCGTCATTGCGCAGCACGATCAGGGAGTAGGGCCCGTAGTCCACCGTGATGTAGTCGCCTGGCTCCGGCAGCTCGGCGACGCTGCCGGCAAAGATCCAGTGCTGGCCAAAAATGGCTTCCATGTCGATCTTAAAGATCGTGGCATCGGTGTAGAAGGGCGCATCGAGGGAAAATCCCTTGCGCCGGAACTCGAACAACGCGCTGATCTCCGCCAGCTGCTCTGCAGGCAAAGATGAGGCGAGTTTTCCGCGTGAGTTGAGGGGCAAGACTGGAGCAGACATATGTTTTCCTCCCGGGAGGCGTGGGTCAGAGTGTGTTTCGTGGGGAGCACCGCTGCGTTGGGGGCGGGCGGCGTGGTCGAAAACCTTATAGTCATGAGATTAGGGACGATTGAACCGCAACAAAAGCGCAAGATTCAGAAGATAACCGTGCACAATAGGTGCATGATCGATGCGAGGCTCATCACACTTCGGGTGTTTGCCCGGTGCGGCACCATTGGCGCAACCGCGGAGCTCACCGGCTACTCCCCGTCCGCTGTTTCCGCACAGCTGCGGGAGCTCCAGCGCATGCTGGGAATGCAGTTGCTGACCAAGGACGGCCGGGGCGTTCGGCTGACCGCCACGGGCCGTTTTCTCGTGGAGGGCTCGGACACCCTCATTGCCGAGTGGGAAAGCCTGCGCGCGGCAGCCATGGAGGCGGGCGATCAGGTGCAGTCCCGTTTTGGCCTCGGCGGATTCTCGACGGCGGCCGCGCAGCTGCTCGCCCCGCTGGCCGCCACCCTCCGCACCACGCGCCCACTAGTGGAGGTGCAGGTACTCGAGGCCAACCCGGCCCGCTGCTTCGACCTGCTGGTGGCAGAACGAATTGATCTTGCGGTCATCGTCGCCATGCAGTCCGACACCTACGTGGAAGACGATCCCCGCTTCGAACAGACGGTCCTGCTCGACGATCCCCTGGACGTGATCATTCCGGCTGACCATCCCTTGGCCTCGCGGGAAACGGTGACGCTGGAAGAGCTCGCGTCTGAACCATGGATCACCGAAGCCGCCGGCTCCACCTACCACGCCCTTTTCACAGCGGCGTTCACGGCCGTCGGGGTGACGCCGCGGATTGCCCATGAGGCCGTTGAGTGGGAAACCCAGATCGCCTTCGTCGGAGCGGGGCTGGGCGTGGGTCTGCTGCCGCGGTTGGCACCCTTGCATAGCACCGAAAACGTGGTTCGGCTTCGTATCAGCGGCAAAGGCAGGCCCTCACGCCGCATCGTCGCTGCGGTTCGCAGGGGCAGCATCGCCTCGCCCCTCATCCAGGAGTCGCTCGCCATCCTGCAGGAGAGCGCTCATCGGATCCTCACGGCCCGCCCAGAGGATGACCGCTAAAAGTCCGGAGTAACAGCCGCTCAGGCCCAGACCTGGTAGCCCGTCGACTTATCGAACAACTTCCTGGTGGAGAGTCCCTCACTAACAAACAAACACTCCCACAACGGAGCGGTGAGCGCTGATCCGGCAGCGTGCGTAAAAGGGTCCCCGCCCCGGCCCGCCAGCAAAATGGCGGCAGCGAGAGCGGGGAATAGCACGCAGAGGATCAGGGCGCGCCGGGGGCAACGGAACCTACCAGCCGCGTTCTGCGAGGCGGTGGGGCTGCGGGATGTCGTCGACGTTGATGCCCACCATGGCTTCCCCGAGGCCGCGGGAGACCTTGGCGATGACGTCAGGATCGTCATAGTAGGCGGTGGCGTTGACGACTGCGGCGGCGCGCTCTGCCGGGTTGCCGGACTTGAAGATCCCCGAGCCAACAAACACACCGTCAGCGCCGAGCTGCATCATCATCGCAGCATCAGCCGGAGTGGCGATGCCGCCGGCGGTAAACAACACCACGGGAAGCTTGCCGGTCGCGGCAACTTCCTTGACCAGCTCGTACGGGGCCTGCAACTCCTTGGCCGCAACGTAGAGCTCGTCCTCGGGAAGTGCTGCGAGCTTGGCGATCTCCGAACGGATCTTGCGCATGTGCCCGGTCGCGTTGGAAACATCACCGGTACCGGCTTCACCCTTGGACCGGATCATCGCCGCACCCTCGTTGATGCGGCGCAAAGCCTCACCAAGGTTGGTGGCACCACACACGAACGGGACAGTGAAGTTCCACTTGTCGATGTGGTTGATGTAATCCGCCGGGGTCAGGACCTCGGACTCGTCGATGTAGTCAACACCGAGGGACTGCAGGACCTGGGCTTCGACGAAGTGGCCGATGCGGGCCTTGGCCATGACCGGGATGGACACGGCGGCGATGATCGCATCGATCATGTCCGGATCCGACATGCGGGACACGCCACCCTGGGCGCGGATATCGGCCGGGACACGCTCGAGCGCCATGACAGCGACGGCACCGGCGTCTTCGGCGATGCGGGCCTGCTCGACGTTGACGACGTCCATGATGACGCCGCCCTTGAGCATCTCCGCCATGCCCCGCTTAACGCGGCTGCTGCCCGTCAACGGTATGTTTTCAAAAAGGAGGGGTCTTGTAGGCACGTGATACTCCAAGGGCTGAAGGCTGTGATTGCATCACAAGCACCCGGACGCAGGCTGGAAGAGCTACTGATATCCGGGTGATATATTAGATGGAATCTTCAGTATGCAATCACCGAAGCGCGGAGTCAACAGGGGTTTTAGCGCTGGAACTAAGCCGCGAAAAGCGCCTGGCGCACGGCCTGCTCGAAGCCGCTGACGTGGACACGGGCCAACTCGGCAGCCTGATCCTCATCACCGTCAATGACCGCCCTGAGTAAGTCCAGGTGTTCACGCACGTGGTGCTCAAGATCGGGCAAGCGATCCAAAACCATGCACCAGATCCGGGTTGCCAGATTGTCGTAGCGAATCAGGATGTCTTCGAGGTGCGGGTTCGCCGCCGCCGCATAGATTCCACGGTGAACGCTGGCGTCAAGCCGCAGGGTTTCAACCACCGAGGCGGCGTCAACGTCAAAGTCCTCCACTGCGCGCATCACTTCGCGCAGGTGCTCCTTGGTGGCAGCGGAAGCAACCCGCGCCGCCCTGGCAGCGGCAAGTGGTTCCAGTTGGGCCCTGATCTCGGAAATGAACGCCAAGTCAGTTACTTCGACGCGGGTGGCAAACGTCCCCCGCCTCGAATACGTAATGACCAGCCGATCCAGCTCCAGGCGTTTCAGTGCTTCACGCACCGGCGTCCGGCCGATCTCCAGGTCCTTGGCGAGCTGATCGTCGTTAAGGAGGTCGCCGGGTTTGATATCCAACATCAGGAGTCGATCCCGGAGGCGTTCATAGGCGATGTCGGCCAAGGACTTCTTCGTGTCCTCGCCGGCTAATGCCAAAGTTCCAAAAGCCACAGCGCCATCCCCTTCTTCACAACCAAAAAAGCTATTGACCTGCCTGAGTCACCAGTATACGCTGAATCCCAATCCTAATATATCAGTTCAGGACCCAAGAATATATCTAAAGGAGGCGACATGACCCTCATGGCGACAGACTCACCGGTAAGCACCCTGCCGAAGCCCGAATTGCTCAAAGAAGAGCAAGCACAGAAGTTCGTACTCACATTGTCGTGCGTCGAACGCGCCGGAATCGTTCAGGCAGTAACCACCTTCCTGTTTGACCGCGGCTTCAACATCGAAGAACACCAGCAGTTCGACGACGGCCTCCGCCAGACGCTGCACCTGCGGACCGCTTTCTCGGGCCCGCTGTCCTACTCACCGGAGCGGCTTGAAGAGGAATTCAGCGCGATTGCCGACCGCTTCGAGATGAAGTTCAGCTTCCACGACCAAACCAAGAAACGCGTCCTGGTGATGGTGTCCAAGTTCGGGCACTGCCTGAACGATCTCATCTTCCGCTGGCGGGGTGGCAGCCTCGGCGGTGACCTCGTGGTGGTTGCTTCCAACCATGAAACGCACCGTGCCATGGCGGAAGCCGCCGGCCTGCCCTTCGTCTACCTACCTGTCACCCCGGATACCAAGGCAGAGGCCGAGCAGAAGCTTTTGGACCTGGTGGAGGAGTACAACGTGGACCTCGTTGTGCTGGCACGCTACATGCAGGTGCTTTCGGACGATTTGTGCCGCGCCCTCGAAGGACGTGCCATCAACATCCACCACTCGTTCCTGCCGGGATTCAAGGGCGCCCGCCCTTACCACCAGGCCTATGACCGCGGCGTGAAACTGGTGGGTGCCACTGCCCACTACGTCACTGCGGACCTGGACGAGGGACCGATCATCGAGCAGGAAGTCATCCGCGTCGATCACAGCTACGGCCCCACCACCCTCTCAACCGTGGGCCAGGACGCCGAAGCACTGGCGTTGTCCCGCGCTGTCAGGTGGCACTGCGAACACCGCGTGCTGCTGGACCAGACCAGCACAGTGGTCTTCCGCTAGACCAAGCACTAGAACACCAGCAGACCCACCCCTTTAACTTCAGCAGGAGAACCCCCATGGCATCCACGCCTCGCATTGTCATCATCGGAGCTGGGATTGTTGGCACCAACCTCGCCGACGAACTGGTCACCCGCGGTTGGAACAACATCACCGTCCTGGACCAAGGACCCCTGAATATGCCCGGTGGCTCCACGTCCCACGCACCGGGCCTGGTGTTCCAGACCAACCCCTCCAAGTCCATGGCGCTCTTCGCCAAGTACACGGTGGAAAAGCTCCTATCCCTCACCGAGGACGGCCAGAGCTGCTTCAACCAAGTGGGCGGCCTTGAAGTTGCCACGAATGAGACGCGCCTGGCTGACCTGAAGCGCAAGCTCGGCTACGCACAATCGTGGGGCATCGACGGCAAGATCCTCACCCGCGAGGAATGCAAGGAGCTCTACCCCCTGATCAATGAGGAAGACATCCTGGGTGGCCTTCACGTCCCCACCGATGGCCTGGCGCTTGCCGCCCGCGCCGTGCAGTTGCTGATCAAGCGCACCGAAGCTGCCGGCGTGAAGTACATCGGCAACACCGAGGTCACCGGAATTGAGCAGTCAAACCGCCGCGTGACCGGCGTCGAGACCGCCGATGGCGTCATCCCCGCAGATATCGTGGTTTCCTGCGCCGGATTCTGGGGCGCCAAGGTGGGCGAGTTGATCGGGATGTCCGTTCCGCTCCTCCCACTGGCACACCAGTACGTCAAGACCACCCCGGTTCCCGCCCAGAAGGGCAAGAACGAGCTGCCCAACGGCGCCCAGCTGCCCATCCTGCGCCACCAGGACCAGGACCTCTACTACCGCGAGCACGGCGACCGTTACGGCATCGGCTCGTACGCGCACCGCCCCATGCCCGTGGACCTCGATGAGCTGGGAAGCTACGAGCCCAGCAGCATCAGCGAACACAACATGCCCTCCCGCCTGGACTTCACCCTGGAAGACTTCCTCCCCGCGTGGGAGGCAACCAAGCAGATCCTGCCGGCACTGCGGGAAAGCGAAATCGAGGATGGCTTCAACGGCATCTTCTCCTTCACCCCGGACGGCGGCTCGCTGGTGGGCGAGTCCAAGGAAGTGGACGGATTCTTCGTTGCTGAAGCCGTGTGGGTCACCCACTCCGCCGGCATCGCCCGAGCCGTGGCGGAGCTGCTCACCACCGGCAAGTCGCAGATCGACCTCGGCGACAGCGATATCCACCGCTTCGAGGAGGTCCAGCTGACCCCCGAATACGTCAGCGAAACTTCCCAGCAGAACTTCGTGGAAATCTACGACGTCATGCACCCCCTCCAGCCCAAGCTTTCCCCCCGCAACCTTCGCGTCAGCCCTTTCCATGCCCGCCACAAGCAACTGGGTGGATACTTCCTGGAAGGCGCCGGGTGGGAACGCCCTTACTGGTTCGAAGCCAACGCTGAGCTGCTCAAGGAGATGCCGGACGACTGGCAGCCGCCGGCCCGCGATGCTTGGTCCGGAATGTTCAGCTCCCCCATCGCCGCCGCCGAAGCGTGGAAGACCCGTACCGCGGTTGCCATGTACGACATGACGCCGCTCAAGCGCCTTGAAGTATCCGGTCCCGGCGCCCTGAAGTTGCTCCAGGAACTGACCACTGGAGACCTGGCCAAGAAGCCGGGTGCAGTCACCTACACCCTCCTCCTGGACGAAGCCGGCGGCGTCCGAAGCGACATCACGGTGGCCCGCCTGAGCGAGGACACGTTCCAGCTCGGCGCCAACGGCAACATCGACACCGCCTACTTCGAGCGTGCAGCCCGGCACCAGACCGAGAACGGCAGCGCCGGCGACTGGGTCCAGGTCCGCGACACCACCGGTGGCACCTGCTGCATTGGCCTGTGGGGTCCCCTCGCCCGTGACCTCATCAGCACGGTCAGCAGCGATGACTTCACCAACGACGGCCTGAAGTACTTCCGTGCCAAGAAGGTCACCATCGGCGGCGTTACCGTCACCGCAATGCGCCTGTCCTACGTGGGTGAACTCGGATGGGAGCTCTACACCAGCGCGGACAACGGGCAGCGCCTCTGGGACGCCCTGTGGAAGGCCGGACAACCGTTCGGCGTCATCGCCGCAGGCCGCGCAGCCTTCAGCGCGCTGAGGCTCGAAAAGGGCTACCGTTCCTGGGGCACGGACATGACCACTGAGCATGATCCTTACGAAGCGGGCCTCGGTTTCGCGGTGAAGATGACCAAGGAGAACTTCGTCGGCAAGGCCGCTTTGGAGGGGCGCAGCGAGGAAAGCTCCAAGCGCCGCCTGCGCTGCTTGACGGTCGACGACGGCAGGAGCCTGGTGCTGGGCAAGGAACCGGTGTTCTACAAGGACCAGGCGGTGGGTTACGTCACGAGTGCCGCTTACGGCTACTCGGTCCGCAAACCGATTGCTTACGCGTACCTACCCGCTGCAGTATCAATCGGCGACTCCGTGGAAATCGAGTACTTCGGCCGCCGCATCCAGGCGACCGTGACCCAGGACCCGCTGTACGACCCCACCATGAGCCGGCTCCGGGGCTAATCAATGATCAGCTCAGAAACCATCAACGACTACCTCTCCAGGCTTGCCTCACGTCAGCCCACTCCCGGCGGAGGCGCAGCCGCAGCCTTGCATGCCGCCCAGGGCGCTGCCTTGGTCGCCATGGTCGCCAGGTACACCACCGGTGCAAAATATGAGGAACATGCCGCACTTGTCAGCCGGATCACCAGCGCCGCCGACCACCTGATCGTCGAGGCGTTGCGCCTTGCGGACGCTGACGAACACGCTTTCCAGTCCGTCATCGATTCCTACAAGCTCCCCTCGGAAACCGACGAGCTCAAGGCAGTAAAGACAACAGCCATCCAAGACGCCTTGGTCCAGGCTGCCCATACTCCGGCCCAGCTCATCAAGGTTGCCGGTGAGGTGGTGGACCTCGCCACCGAACTCTTTGACGTGGCCAACCCCAACGTCATCAGCGACGTCGCAGCTGCCGCCGATGCAGCCCGCGCAGCCGCCACAACCGCCCGCGTCAACATCGATATCAACGTCGTCGCCATCAAGGACTTCGATGCCCGCTCCGTCCTGGCCGGGCAGACCAACGGCATCGAGGACAAGGTAGTCCTGGCGGCCGATTCCCTGGCGAAGCGTGTCCGCGAAAGGATCCTTGCGTGAACACCGAAATACTCTCCGGCAAGGTGCTCGCTGGCCTCATCCAGCAACAGGCACAGGACGGCGCGCGCATTCTCGAAAACGATGGACTTCGCCCGGCGTTGGCTGTTGTCGTCGCCACGGACGACGAATCAACGCACTGGTACGTGCGGTCCATCGAACGCGCCGCCGGACGCGCCGGCGTCGGATGCAGGATCGTCGACCTCGGCCACGATGCCAGCGAACAAGCGCTGGCTGGTGTCCTGGAGGACCTCAGCGCTGAACCATCCGTACATGGCATTATTCTCCAGACGCCACTGCCCAACGGCGTCAGGGCTGACGGCTTGGTGGGGCTCATAACTCCGGAAAAGGACATCGACGGCGCCAATCCCCTCAGCCTCGGCCGCTTGGCTGTCGGTCAGCCCGCCTTCGCACCCGCCACTGCACGCGCCGTCGTGGAACTGCTGGACCACTTCCACATCCCCGTCGCAGGACGGAACGTGGCCGTCGTCGGGCGTTCCGCCGTGGTGGGCAAGCCGCTGTCCCTGCTCCTGCTCGAACGGGACGCGACCGTCACCATCTGCCACTCAAAATCGGGACCGCTGGAGCGCTATACCCAGCCAGCCGACGTCGTGGTTGTTGCTGCCGGCCGGACGGGGCTGCTGAAGGGCAGCCACCTCTCGCCGGAGACAGTAGTGATCGACGTCGGCACGAATGTCCTGCGCGATGGTTCCCTGGTGGGGGACGTTGACGAAGCCAGCGTCACCGGCGTCGCGGCCGGCCTGAGTCCGGTTCCGGGGGGCGTAGGCTCAGTGACCACCGCGCTTTTGTTGCTGCACACGGTCGAAGCCGCCCGGCAGCAGTCCCGCAGCGGGTTGCTGGCCGCTTCCACTTCCCGGATCTGAAGGGTCTCCCATGCATTCCAAAGCTCCGCGCGAGAACATCGACGAGTCAAAGCTGACCGTCAGCAAGCCCAAGACCAAGGCTGTCGGCATCCCGGCCGTTGCCAACGCGTTGAAAATTTCGCTGGAACAGATGGGACCGCTTCGCAGTGTCCAGACCCTGCTGGCAGTGAACCAGCTGGACGGGTTCGACTGCATGGGCTGCGCCTGGCCCGAACATGAAAAGCGCAATGCAGCGGAATTCTGCGAGAACGGGGCCAAGGCAGTGGCCGAGGAAGCCACCCGTCGCCGTGTCACGCCGGAGTTCTTCGCCAAGCATTCCATTGCCGAGCTCAAGACCCGCGATGACTTCTGGCTGGGTCAACAGGGCAGGCTCACGCACCCGATGTACCTGGACGAAGGTGCGACGCACTACAAACCCATCGACTGGGACGACGCTTATGACCTCATGGCCGAGGAGCTGCGGGGCATGGAACACCCTGACGAAGCGGTCTTCTACACTTCCGGCCGGACCTCCAATGAGGCCGCGTTCGTGTACCAGCTTTTGGTGCGCGGCCTGGGCACCAACAACCTCCCGGACTGCTCCAACATGTGCCACGAATCCTCCGGCTCCGCGCTGGTGGAAACCATTGGCATCGGCAAGGGCTCTGTCAGCCTGACGGACCTGGAAACGGCGTCGCTGATCTTCGTGGCCGGCCAGAACCCCGGCACCAACCATCCGCGCATGCTCAGTGCTTTGGAGAAGGCGAAGAAGAACGGCGCGATCATCGTGTCCGTCAACCCCCTTCCCGAAGCCGGGCTCCTGCACTTCGAAAACCCACAGCATGTGGCCGGCATGATTCAAGGGACCCAGCTGACGGACGACTTCCTGCAGATCCGGGCCGGCGGGGATCAGGCCCTCTTCCAAGGATTGGGCAAGTACCTGCTGGAAGCCGAAGCTGCGGGACGGAACACCCCGGGCCTGGGCACTGTGCTGGACCATGAATTCATCGACAACCACACCGTGGGTATCGACGACTACCTGCGGTTCCTGGAGAAGGTGGAGTGGGATGACATCGTGGAGGCAACCGGCCTGACCTTGGATCAGATCCATTCGACGGGTGAGCGGCTGCTCGCCTCCAATGCCACCATCGTGTGCTGGGCCATGGGACTGACACAGCACAAGCATTCTGTCCCTACCCTGCGCGACGTGGTCAACGTCCTGCTGCTCCAGGGCAACATCGGCAAGCCCGGAGCCGGCGTATGCCCGGTGCGCGGCCACTCGAATGTCCAAGGCGACCGCACCATGGGCATCTTCGAGAAAATGCCTTCGACGTTCCACGACCGGCTGGACCAGGAATTCGAGTTCCGCTCTCCCCGGGAGCACGGCTATGACACCGTGGCAGCCATCCGCGCCATGCGGGACGGGAAAGTCCGCTTCTTCATGGGCATGGGTGGCAACTTCGTCAGGGCAGCCCCGGATTCGGACGTAACTGAACTGGCGCTGGCCAACACCCGGCTGAGTGTCCAGATCTCCACCAAACTGAACCACTCGCACCTGTCCACCGGACGCCGGGCGCTGATCCTGCCCACACTCGGCCGCACCGAGAAGGACACCCAACGCACCGGCGATCAACGCGTCACCGTGGAGGACTCCATGAGCGCCGTCCATGCCTCACGGGGACGGCTCAAGCCCGCCAGCGACCACCTCCACTCGGAAGTAGCGATCGTCTGCAACCTCGCGGACAGGCTCTTTACGGATGGGAATGCCCGCCTGCCGAACACACCGCAGGCGTCGTGGCTGGCCATGCGGGACGACTACACCCTGATCCGCAAACACATCGAAGCCGTGTTCGACGGATTTGAGGACTTCGAAGCGCGGATCCAACATCCGGGCGGCTTCGTGCTGCCACACCCGCCCCGCGATGCCAGGAAGTTCGACACCGCCTCCGGGAAAGCGCACTTCACAGGCAATGCCCTGGAGTTCATCAAGATCCCGCCTGGCCGGCTGGTCCTCCAAACCCTGCGCTCCCACGACCAGTACAACACCACCATCTATGGCAAGGACGACCGCTACCGTGGCATCCATGGCGGCCGGCGCGTAGTCCTCGTGAACGCGGAGGACATCAGCGGGCTCGGCTTTGCCGACGGGGACATGGTCCACCTAATCTCCGAGTTCGAGGGAACCGACAGACGGGCCGAGAACTTCCGCATCGTATCCTATTCGACGCCGAAGGGTTGCGCGGCCGCGTACTACCCCGAAACCAACGTCCTTGTTCCCCTCGATTCCGTAGCGGATACCAGCGGAACGCCCACCTCAAAGTCGGTGATCATCCGGCTGGAAAAGGCATAGATCCATAACAAGATTCCCACCCGTCTAATTTTCCACGTGTCCAATGGTCCGTGAATGGTGCTTCGGTGCCTGAAACCTGGGGAGGTATTTCCTCATCGAAGCACCGCTTTCGGATCATTGGGCAGCACTTTGCAGCAACAGCCAAAGAATAGGGAGTGACCATGTCAGGAAACAGAGCAGTCGCCTACAAGGAACCCGGTGTCGTTGAAATCATCGACACTGACTACCCAACGTTTGAGCTCAAGGACGGACCGGGCGTCAACCCGGCAAACGTCGGGCGGAAGGTGCCGCATGGCGCGATCCTCCGGACGGTAACCACCAACATCTGCGGTTCGGACCAGCACATGGTCCGGGGCCGCACCACAGCTCCGCAGGACCTGGTCCTCGGCCACGAAATCACCGGCGAAGTGGTGGAGGTTGGCCCCGACGTCGAGTTCATCAAGGTGGGCGACATCGTCTCGGTACCGTTCAACATCTCCTGTGGCCGCTGCCGCAACTGCAAGGAGCAAAAGACCGGCATCTGCCTCAACGTCAACCCTGACCGCCCTGGCAGCGCCTACGGCTACGTGGACATGGGCGGCTGGGTGGGCGGACAGGCAGAGTTTGTGCTGGTTCCCTACGCCGACTGGAACCTGCTGCGCTTCCCGGACCGCGATCAGGCACTGGAAAAGATCATGGACTTGACCATGCTCTCGGACATCTTCCCCACCGGCTTCCACGGCGCCGTCACCGCCGGCGTGGGCGTCGGATCCACGGTTTACGTCGCAGGTGCCGGGCCCGTGGGCCTTGCTGCCGCCGTGGGCGCGCAACTGCTGGGCGCCGCCGTCGTGATTGTGGGTGACATGAACGAGGACCGGCTGGCGCAGGCGCGCTCCTTCGGCTGCGAAACCGTCAACGTGTCCAACGGCGATCCGAAAGAGCAGATCGCACAGATCCTTGGCGTTCCGGAAGTGGATTGCGGCGTGGACGCCGTGGGCTTCGAAGCCCGCGGTCACGGCAAGGATGCCTCACATGAGGCTCCGGCCACTGTATTGAACTCCCTCATGGACATCACTGCCGCCGGCGGATCCCTGGGTATCCCGGGGCTCTACGTCACCGGCGACCCGGGTGGAATCGACGACGCCGCCAAGCACGGCTCCCTCTCGCTGTCCCTTGGTACCGGCTGGGCCAAGTCCTTGTCCTTCACCACTGGCCAGTGCCCGGTCATGAAGTACAACCGTCAGTTGATGATGGCCATCCTGCATGACAAGGTCCAGATCGCCAAGGCAGTCAACGCCCAAGCGATCCCGCTCGAGGACGCTCCCCGAGGCTACGCCGAATTCGACGCCGGAGCGGCAACAAAGTTCGTGCTGAACCCCAACGGCTACGTGAAGGCGTAGTACGAACAAATTCAGTACGCACCAACGGATACCGGGGACTGCGCGGCAAGCATGACGGGAAGGCCGTGCAGTCCCCGGTATCTGCTCTTATCAGCACCACCACATCAGGCAGGGGCATCCATGCTCGCACAAGCAATCTTTACCGACGCTCCCGGTCCCCTGGTTGCGGATGAACGAAGGCATGCCCTGGCTTGGGCCGAAGCCCGGCAGCTGGCCTACGACTGGGCCGGCCCGCTTCCGTCGTCGAACGTCGCCCTCGGCGAAGCGATCGGGCGCACGTTGACCAGCCCCGTCACTGCCCACCAGGACCTGCCCCATTACGCGTCATCGGCCATGGACGGCTGGGCCGTCAATGGCAGCGGTCCGTGGATCGTCACAGAGTCAGGCCGGACGCTCGCCGTCGGTGAAGCCAGCGTTATTGCCACCGGCGGCTTGATTCCATCCGGTGCCACTGCGGTACTCCGCAAGGAGAGTGGAGAGGCCTGCGGGGACGCGCACCTCTCAGTCAGGCACGACACGAAGCCGGGCGAGGCTGCCCCTGGTCGGCACATCCGTCCCGCTGGTGAAGAAGCCTCCGCGGGTGAAGTCCTCATACCCGCAGGAACGGTCCTCAATCCAGCCCACATTGCCCTCGCCGCTGTGGCTGGACACGATCACCTGCCGGTACAGCGCAAGCCGAGGGTCGCCGTCGTACTTACCGGATCGGAGGTGGTGACCTCAGGTGAGCCTGCGCCGGGACGGGTCCGCGACGCATTCGGCCCGCAGCTCGATGCCGTCATTTCGCAATTGGGTGGGGCGCCCGAGGGCCAGCTCAGGATTGGCGATTCGTACGAAGAGTGGCTTTCAGCCCTGGGCTGCGCCCCTGATGGACCGCGGCCGGACGTGACCATTACTACCGGCGGAACCGGGAAATCGGGGACAGACCACTTCCGCGACGCCGTTGCGGCACTCGGTGGGCGCCTCCTCCTGGACGGGATTGCCATGCGGCCGGGCCATCCGGCAGTGTTGGCGGAACTTCCTGATGGCCGTTTCGTCATCGGGCTACCGGGAAACCCGCTGGCCGCCATGATGGCCCTGATGACCCTTGGTGAACCCCTCTTCGCCGCTTTGGGCAGCCGTTCCTTCCAACCGGCCGTGCAGATGGTCTCCGGGGCGGACCTTGACCCCGCCCCCGGAAGCACCCGTCTCATACCGTGCACCCTGATCCACGGCCTCGTGTTCCCCGCCTCCCACACTGGGCCCGGGATGATGCGTGGGCTTTCATGGGCGGACGCATACATGGCTGTCCCTCCGGAGGGCGTGGCAGCCGGCTCTCCAGTACCCGTCCTGCCGTTGCCGTGGACAGACCTCCAGCAGCCCCGTTGACCAGCGGTCCGTTGACCATCGCGGGTTCCCTCGGTGTGAAAGGGTCCGTGCAAAACTCCGTCTAGGATGAGGACAGACTAGGGGTGCAGGCCGGACAGAGCGATCAGCCCGGGGCGGCCTGCCTGGACAACGACACGAGGCACCATGGCCGCACGCAACAACCCGGACATCGACAAGGACGCAGACGCCCAAGGCGGCGGCGTCCAATCTGTGGACCGCGCGCTCCAGATCCTGGAAATCCTGGCTCGCCAAGGTGATGCCGGAGTCAGTGAAATCGCCGAAGAAATGGGCGTCCATAAATCCACCGTGTCCAGGCTGGTGGGCTCCTTGGTCAACCGCGACATCGTCCGGCAGAACAGTGAACGCGGCAAGTACCAGCTGGGCTTTGGGATCCTCCGCCTGGCCTCCTCCATCCCCGGCCGGCTCAGTGTGGTGCATGAGGCACGCGGAGTCCTGGAGGCGCTGGCGGCCGAATACAAGGAGACCGTCAACCTGGCCGTGCTGAGGTCGAACTACGCGGTAAACGTGGACCAGGCGATGGGACCGTCGACGCTTGCCACCTACGACTGGGTCGGCAGCCTGACACCCCTGCACGCCACGTCCAGCGGCAAGGTTCTTCTTGCTGCACTGACGGCCGACGAGAGAAGCCAGGTCCTCAAAACGGTGGGCCTGCCCGCGCGTACGCCCCGTACCGTGACGAACCGTGGAGAGCTGGAAAAGCAGCTGCTGGACGTGGCCCGCAGAGGGTATGCCACAGTGCACGAAGAGTTCGAAATCGGCCTCACGGCCGTTGCCGTGCCCATCTACAACCACGCGGGAAGCGTCATTGCCGCGGTGAGCATCTCCGGCCCCGCGTTCCGCTTCTCACCCGAGGACCAGCCAGGGCTCATTGACGGTCTCCGCGAGGCCGGGCTGACCATCAGCGACCGAATGGGCTACAGGCGCCGCTAGCGCGACCACGCATCGGCCAACACTCCGGGATGGCGTTCGCCGGCATAACGCCCGCTGCTCCAAGCACCCCAAGGTGACGCGCTATTTGCAACGTCATCCATGATACGCAACGCGTATGCTTCCAGCCAATTGATATATCAATCTGCCGTTAAAGAGTGAAAATCCCTTGACTTTGGATGTGACGGAGAGCACTCTGTTGCATAGTGCGGATGTTGTTGATTCCTGCGGAACACGCTTTCGGAGCGCGGAAGGACGATTCAACCGCCCCCGCCCCACGAACCAGAAGAGGTGCATCATCGCTATCGCCTGCCCGCTCCGTGACCGCGCACTCGGGGAGGCGCCACGGCCCGCCATGACCATCGGATCGGAGGAAGACCCAACCTTCCCACCAGTCCATTCACCAAGGCCTCGTAGAAATGCAGGCTCATGACACGCCGAGCAAAGGACCCGCTCATGGCTATAAACAGTGACACAAAACCGCTAACACCCGACGAATTACCTGCCAATGATCACGTGGCAGGTACCCCGGCCGCAGCCAGCCCCGCCCACGCGGAGAACCCTGAAGCAGTCATCAGCGTCTCCCCCGACGACACCAACTTGGCCGCCCTCAACGCTGAGGACGGAGGCGCAGAGCCCCTCTCCGATTCTGTAGAACACGAACAGATCATGGAAGAGCTGCGCCATGCCAAGACCGAGCAGGCCGTTTCGGCCCGCCGGAACCGCAAACTTACCCTCGACAAAGTCACCTTCGGGATCACGGGCGCCATCGCCGTCGCCTTCGTGGTCTGGGGATTTGTTGGAAGGGACAGCCTTTCTGAAACTTCGAAAGGCGCCCTCAACTGGGTCATGGAATACACGGGCTGGCTCTTCATGGTCCTCGCCTCGTTGTTCGTGATCTTCGTCCTCTGGCTCGCACTCGGAAAATTCGGCAACATCCCGCTGGGCAAGGACGGCGAGAAGCCCGAATTCCGCACCATCTCCTGGGTGGCCATGATGTTCGCCGCCGGCATGGGCATCGGGCTCATGTTCTATGGCGTGGCTGAACCGCTGTACCACTACATCTCGCCACCACCGGGAACAGTGGACGGCCGCACACCGGCAGCCATCCAGACTGCCATGGCCACCTCCATCTTCCACTGGACCCTGCACCCTTGGGCCATGTACGCAGTAGTCGGCATCGCCATGGCTTACGGCACCTACCGTCTGGGCCGCAAGCAACTGGTTTCCGCGGCCTTCACCTCGCTCTTTGGCATCCGCATGGTGGAAGGGCCGCTCGGCAAGTTCATCAACATCCTGGCCATCTTCGCCACGCTTTTCGGAACTGCCGCCTCGCTGGGCCTCGGTGCCCTCCAGATCGGCAGCGGCATGACCTCCAACGGCTGGCTGGGCGAGATCGGCACTCCCGTGCTGGTGGTCATCGTCGCGATCCTGACCTTCTGCTTCGTGGCATCAGCCGTTTCAGGCATCAGCCGCGGCATCCAGTGGCTGTCCAACATCAACATGGTCCTGGCCGTTGTCCTCGCTCTCATTGTGTTCGTGGCCGGGCCGACACTGTTCATCCTCAACCTGATCCCCTCCGCCGTGGGTGACTACGCCCGGGATTTGGCTGAAATGTCCTCACGCACCGAGGCCGTGGGAGACGACTCCCTGCGCAGCTGGATGACCAGCTGGACCATCTTCTACTGGGCCTGGTGGATCTCCTGGACGCCCTTCGTGGGAATGTTCATCGCCCGCATCAGCCGTGGACGCACCATCCGCCAGTTCGTCACCGGCGTGCTGCTGGTGCCGAGCGTAGTCAGCGTGATCTGGTTCGGGATCTTCGGCGGTGCTGCCTTCCACGTTCAGCAGGAGGCGGACAAGGCCGGAACTCCCGGGCTGGTGACCATGGTGGACGGCGCCCCCTCCATCAACTTCGACGGCGCCCTCTTCGACTTGGTAAAGAACCTGGGCATGCCCGGCTGGCTGACCGCAGCCGTCATTGTCCTGGCCATGGTCCTGGTGGCGATCTTCTTCGTCACCGGTGCCGACGCGGCTTCCATCGTGATGGGATCCCTCAGCTCCAATGGTGCTGAGCACCCGCGTCGAGGAGTGGTGATCTTCTGGGGAAGCCTTACCGGTGCAGTGGCAGCGGTCATGCTGCTTGCAGGCGGCGATAAACCCTCGGAAGCGTTGTCCGGGCTGCAAAGAGTGACCATTGTGGCTGCCCTGCCTTTTGTGATCGTCATGCTGCTGCTCTGTTTCGCCTTGGTCAAGGACCTTCGCCGCGATCCCCTGCAATTGCATAAACGCCTGGCCACCTCGGTGGTGGAACGAGCCATCCGGACCGGGGTGGAACAACACGGCGGCGTTCAGTTCGACCTCGTCACCAGGCACGATTGCGCCGAAAAGTGCACGGAGTCCGATTGCGCCGGGGGAACACCGACGGGAACCATCCCCCTGGTTGGTAAACCACCTCAGGACCCAGACACCAAGTAACCCGGTTTCCGGCCAACACCCATTCACGCATCAGGAAGGTCCACCATGCCCAACACGTCTGCCCCAGGCACCCTCCGCCTCAACACCCAGGCAAGTCGCAATGCCCGAGCCAGCGAGGATGTGAGCCTCACCTTGGACTCATCCAAGCCAATGACAGTCCGGATTGAGGTTGACCACTGCCCGTGTGGATCGGAACACAACAGGGCCGGCTCGTACGTCGACAGTGACTTCGGCCGCTAGGCCTCACCACAGCACTCCGCAACACAACAAAGCAGGCGCCGGATCCCGGCGCCTGCTTTGTTGTTGCTACTGCTTTGTTGTTGCTACTGCCAAAATCCTAAGGCTTATTTGGGCATCAGCACTGAGTCGATCAGGTAAACCGTCGCGTTGGCAGTCTGGACGCCACCGCAGATCACGTTGGCTCCGCCGTCAACCGTGAGGGCATCCTTGGTGCCGGCAACCGTCACTTCGCCACCCTGGACAGTCTTGTGGGTGCCGACGATCTGGTCCGGGGTCAGCTGACCGGGGACTACGTGGTAGGTGAGAATCTTGCTCAGCAGGGCATCGTCCGTCTTGAGCGTCTCGATTGTTGCGGGGTCGATCTTGGCGAAGGCATCGTCAACCGGTGCGAACACCGTGAATTCGCTGCCGTTCAGGGTGGAAACCAGGTCCACCTTGGGGTTGAGCTTGCCTGACACCGCGGCGGTCAGGGTCTTGAGCAGCGGGTTGTTCGATGCTGCTACGGCTACCGGGTCCTGGGCCATGCCCATGACCGAACCGGCACCGTCCGGAACCTGTGCGGCGTAACCGGCGCAGCCGGGGCCCACAAGGTTAGCGGCCGGATCCATGGCGGCGCTGCTCATGGAGGCCGACGGCGAAGCAGACGGCATGGCCGACGACGACTCCGGCGCGGAGGACGGAGCTGCCGACGAGGATGAAGGTGTGCTGGAACCACCACAGGCAGTGAGTCCGAGAAGGGCGGCTGCAGTGAGGCCAACGAAGGCGAGGGCGGGGCGCTTTGTGGACAACATGTCATTCTCCTTGTTTTTGGAACCAGGGCGTTGGATCCATCGGGTGGTGGGACACGGGCTGCAGGTGCGGCTTTTGCTACACCGGCGGTTTGTGTCTCACCAGCTATTCGGAGGATGGGACGGGGTGGATGGGTCCGGATTGAAAAAGTTTTTTAAACCAGCGATACCCACCCCACCGCGGCCCCTCGACAGCCGCCGCTCCGCCTTTAGAAGTACGGCTTGGTGATCAGCTCCAGCGCGTGACCGGCGGGGTCTTTGAAATACACGCCGCGGCCGCCGTGTTCCGTGTTTGTCTCGCCCGGGCGGGTCATCTGCGGATCCGCCCAATGTTCGACGCCGGCACTCACCAGACGCTCATAGGCGCGGTCGAAGTGCTGGTCATCAACCAGGAATGCGTAGTGCTGCATCTGGATCTCGACCGGCGGCTCGGCGAATTGCAGCATCACCCCGCCGGCCAGCGTGAGGTTGGTGAAGGGCCCCCAGCCTGGGGCTTCCTCAGCTTCAAGGATGGAACGGTAGAACTCGGCTGACGCCGTGCGGTCGAGGGACGCGATGATGGTGTGGTTGAACAACGCGGGCATTCGGAACTCCTTTATATGTGGGGTTATGTCGATGGGCTGAAGGGTTCATCGATCCACAAGGAGGAGCCCGCGGGGCAACACCACGGTGGGCGCGGCAGCGCGTCAGAGGTCGGCCGGGTAGCCGATCCGTGCAGGGCAGAAGCCCGATCCGGTCATCACGTCCGCAAGTCTAGCTGAGGGGCTCAACCCAATGACAAGATGGGCGCCATGGCAATCGAAGTGCGGCCCGCGACGGTGTTCGATGACGTGAAAGCCCTTGTTGGGCCCAAGAGCCCCGATTCCAATGTGTGTTGGTGCCTGAGTTACAGGATCCCCTCCAAACTGAACCAGGAACTCCAGAGGCAGGACCGTGGAAAGTTCGTGAAGAAGCTGGTGGCCGAGGACCCTCCTCCGGGTGTTTTGGCCTACGACGGCGACGAAGTGGTGGGGTGGGCAGCTGTCCACCCCCGCGCGGACACCACTTTCGCGAAGAACCGGAAGATCCCCCACGTTGACGACGCCGAGGTGTGGTCAGTCTGGTGCATCCGCGTCAGGCCCGGGCATCGCGGCAAAGGCATCTCCCATGAACTCCTGCGCGGCGCCATCGACTTCGCCAAGAGCCACGGCGCCCCGGCCATCGAGGGCTATCCCGTGGACAATAAGGGCGGCAAGGTTGATCTGACCATGGCCTACGTAGGCACGCGGAAGCTCTTCGAGAAGGCAGGTTTCAAGAAGGTAGCTGAGACGACCTCCGTGCTCAACGGTTTCCCCCGGGTGCTGATGCGCCTGGACCTCAGCTAGCCGCCCTGCAACCGGGCCGTCATTCGGTGCGCCTCCTCGAGCAACAGCTTGCCGAGGAATTCCTGGCGGACCGGACGGAACCGGGGTTCAATTCCCGTCAAGGAAAGTGCCCAGGCCGGCCGGCCTTGCTGGTCAAAGACGGCGGCGCCCATCCCCCAACTGCCTTCCAGGATCAGCCCGGGATTAACGGAAAAGCCCGCCAGCCGGGTCTGAGAAAGGTTACTCCGCACCACGTCCGCAGGATGCCCTCCAGCAAAGTCGCCCGCATGCGACGGCCAATCCGCCAGCAGCGACTCCTGTTCTTCGGAAGACAGGAAAGCCATGATGGCTGTGCCCGCTGACGCCACTCCCAGCGGGAAACGCACACCTTCGTGGAGTACGAATGAACGCACCGGAAACGAGCCCTCTTCCCGCAGGACACATACGGTTTCGTTCCCGCGGCGGATGGAGAAGAACGCGCTCTCGCCCGTCTCCGCAGCGAGCCTGCGCAGGGACGGCCGGGCAATGTCCTCCATGGGAAAGCGAGCCGCGGCCACCGATCCCAGCAGGAAGATCTCCGGTCCCAATACCCACTTTCCGGAGGCGGAATCATGTTCCAGCAAACCCTCTGCGGCCAAGGACGTCAGCAGCCGGTGAACCGTTGGCCTGGTCAGCCCGGATTCGCGCACCAAGCCCGCCAACGACGTGCCCTCGGGCTTCCGACCCACCAGGCGCAGTAACAAAGCCACTCGGCCCACTACTTGGGCTCCTTGTACTGCCACGGCATCCTCCTGGAGAATTGATCCACAATATGGACAGCTTCAAGCGTAGCGTCCACACCGTGAGTAGCCAACACCATTGATCGTTGACCACCCACCCGAAGAAACCTAGGCTCCAGTACAGAGGCAACGAGTCCACAAAGTGGATACCATCCAGCCACACTCAACGAGGAGTCCAGAATGTCCATAATCCACGCGAGCGCAGCCCAGGCGCTCCATGACCTGATGGCAGACGGCATGATCATCGCCGTCGGCGGTTTTGGCCTGAGCGGCATCCCCGCAGACCTGATCGACGCCGTCCGGGAGTCGGGCGCCAAGGACCTCACCATCGTCTCGAACAACATGGGCGTGGACGGCAAGGGCCTGGGCGTCCTGATTGAGGCGGGCCAGGTCCGGAAGGTCATCGCGTCCTATGTCGGCGAGAACAAGCTTTTCGCCGAGCAATACCTGGCCGGGCAGCTCGAGGTCGAGTTCACGCCGCAGGGCACGCTGGCCGAGCGCCTCCGCGCCGGTGGCGCGGGCATCCCTGCCTTCTACACGCGGACGGGTGTGGGCACCTTGGTTGCCGAAGGCAAGCCTCTGGAAGAGTTCGACGGCGTCACGTACGTCCGCGAGCGCGCCATCACCGCCGACGTCGCGCTGGTCCATGCCCACACGGCAGATACAGACGGCAACCTGATTTACCGCTATACCGCACGGAACTTCAACCCCGTGGTCGCCACCGCAGGCAAGGTGACCATCGCCGAGGCCGAAGTCATTGTGCAGCCGGGCGGGCTGGACCCCAACCACATCGTCACTCCGGGCGTCTACGTCCAACGGCTGGTGCAGGCGACCGATCGCGTCAAAGACATCGAACAGCGTACGGTCCGGTCGCGACGCGAATCCCTCACGGTTTAGAAACAAAGGAGCATTCACCATGGCATGGACACGCGACCAGATGGCCGCCATCGCGGCCGAAGAATTGAACGACGGCGACTACGTCAACCTCGGCATCGGCATCCCCACGCTGGTGGCCAACAACCTGCCCGACGGCGTGCGGGTGGTTCTCCAGAGCGAGAACGGCCTGCTCGGCATGGGCCCCTTCCCCTATGAAGGGGACGAAGACGCCGACCTTATTAACGCAGGCAAGCAGACCGTCACCATCACCCCCGGCGGGAGCATCTTCGATTCCGCAACGTCGTTCGGCATGATCCGCGGCGGGCACGTGAAGGTGGCCATTCTGGGTGCCATGCAGGTCTCCGGCTCCGGCGACCTCGCCAACTGGACCATCCCCGGCAAGATGGTCAAGGGAATGGGCGGAGCCATGGACTTAGTGGCCGGGACACCGCGCGTCGTGGTCCTCACAGAGCACAATGCCAAGGACGGCACGGCCAAGATCGTCAGCGAATGCACCCTGCCCTTGACCGGGCTCGGATGCGTTGACCGGATCATCACGGACCTCGCCGTTTTCGATATCGAAGAAACGCACGACGGCGGCACCCGCCTTCTGCTGACCCGCCTCGCGCCCGGCGTCACGGTGGAGGAGATCCGCAGCAAGACGGACGCGGAGTTCACGGAAGCGCTCACGTCTGAAGAACACACGCTTGAAGGAGCCAACGCATGAGCCTGAAAGACCAGTTCGGCAAGGACATCCTGCTCACGGGATGGGGCCACAGCAAGTTCGGCAAGCTGACGGACGACACCTTGGAATCACTGATTGTCCAGGTTGCGGGGGAAGCAATCAGCAACTCCGGGCTCGACCCCAAGGACATCGACGAGATCTACCTGGGCCAGTTCAATTCCGGCATGCAGCCCCTGGGATTCACGTCGTCCCTGGCGCTCCAACTCTCAGCGGACCTGGGCAATGTCCCGGCCACCCGCACTGAGAACGCCTGCGCTTCAGGATCCGCGGCGTTCCAGCAGGGCGTGAAAGCAGTGCTCGCCGGAACAGCACGCAACGTTTTGGTGATCGGCGCAGAGAAAATGACCGACGCCGGCGCAGATGTGGTGGGAGCAGCCCTCCTCGGTGCTTCGTATGAAATGGCCGGCAAGGCATCCAGCACCGGGTTCACGGGCTTGTTCGCAGAGGTGGCCAAGCATTACGGGAAGCGCTACGGGTCCAGCATCGACGCTGAAAAGTACCCCGGTGGCCTGGGCGACGTCCTCGGTTCCATCGCCGCCAAGAACCACCACAACGGCATGGACAACCCGTACGCCCAGATGCACCGCGACTTCGGCGTAGAGTTCTGCCGGACTATTTCCGACAAGAACCCCATGGTGGCCGAGCCCTTGCGCCGCACGGACTGTTCGCCGGTATCGGACGGTGCCGCCGCCGTCGTGCTCTCAACGTCGGCAACCGGGGGCGCAACCGCACCTGTGCGCTTGGCTGGTTTTGGCCACGCGAACGACTTTTTCCCGGCAGAGAAGCGCGATCCTACCGAATTCGCCGCCACCAGGGCGTCGTGGGAGCGCGCCTTCACCATGGCGGGCGTCGGCATCGAGGGGTTGGATTTCGCCGAGGTGCACGACTGCTTCACCATCGCCGAGCTCATCATGTACGAGGCCATGGGGCTGACACCGCGCGGCGAAGGCAGCCGTGCCGTCCAGGAGGGTTGGGTCTACAAGGACGGCAAGCTGCCCATCAACGTTTCCGGCGGCCTGAAAGCGAAGGGCCACCCCGTCGGCGCCACAGGTGTCTCGCAGCACGTCATCGCGGCCATGCAACTCACGGGCACGGCAGGGGACATGCAACTGCCCAACGCGCGCCGCGGTGCCGTGCAGAACATGGGCGGCGTGGGCATCGCGAACTACGTGAGCGTGCTGGAGTCTGTCTAACCCCGGATCAGCGCCGCGATCTCCGCAAACCCGAGCCGCTCTGCGTTCTGCAGGGCGGTTCGGCCTTGGGGGTCACGGATATCCGGGTTGGCTCCCGCAGCGAGGAGCTGCCGGACCACGTCCTGCTGGTTGGGTCCGCCGTTGTTGAGCAGGATGGCTTCCTGCATGGCGGTCCATCCCAGGTTGTTCACGTGGTCCACAGGAACGCCCGCCGCGATGAGGATGCGCACAGTGTCCGTGTGCCCGTGTTCGCTCGCCGGGATCAGGGCAGTGCCGCCGTATCGGTTGATGCTGCGAACATCCGCCCCGGCACCCAACGTCAGCTGAAGGACCTCGTTGAATCCTTCGGCTCCCGCGTAGAGGAACGCTGAGTCCTGGATGTCATCCTTCGCGTTGACGTTGCCACCGGCCGCGATCAGTTCACGGACCTTCACAACATCGTTGGCTTTCGCGGCGAGGATCAGGAGACGGTCGGTTTTGATCTGGGCCTCCGGTGACAGTTGGGGCGGCGCGGCAGCCGACGACGCCGGGCCAGGGCCCACGCTCGACGGTGCGGCTGAGGTGGGAGCTGCTTGAGTCGGGCTCGGGCTGGAAGGCTGCGCGCCGGACGGCGGGGCTGTCGCCGTCGTACATCCGGACAGCAGCGCGAGCACCAGCAATCCCGCCCCAACCACGGGAGTTTTTGTACAGAAGACGCCCCTAAAACGCTTCCATAAGGGCGGTATCTGTACAAAAACTCCACGAGGATTCATGGCTACTTCGCTGCCACGGCCAAGGCCTCAGCGCCGGCGGTGGCGCAGGCTTCGTCCAGGGCACCGTCCGGTGCTCCACCCACGCCGATGCCGGCCACCGAAACACCGTTGACCTTCAGCGGGACGCCACCGGCCAGGAACAGGGTGCCGGGGAGGTCGGCAATCGAGGGTCCGTTGCCATTGATGCGCTTGGCCAGTTCACTGGTGGGAGCACCGAACGCAGCCGCCGTGTACGCCTTCTGCTTGGCCGCCTCAATGGTGTGCTCGGCGGCGTTGTCACCACGGAGGAGCGCCTGGACGGTGCCGAACCGGTCCACCAGGGCCACTGTCACGAAAGGCAGTTTGTCAGCCTGGCACTTGGCGAGCGCGGCGTTCACGGCCTTGCTCGAAGCTCCCACGGTGATGCGGTTCTGGGCCACGACGTTCTCCGGTGCAGGCTGAACGTCGGCTGCGACCTTGACGGGGGCGGCGACCGGCGCGGCGGCAGGCGCAACAGCATTGGCCACGGCTGTAACACCGCCGGTAAGCAACAGTGCTCCGGCTGCGGCGGCGGCAATCATCTTGTTGGACTTCTTCACGGAGTTCTCCTCGTAGTAAGCATCGGGCTCGTAGTAAGCATCGGGTACATCTCCATGCTCCCGGGACGGAACCGCTGCGGCATCGGCCCGAAGCAGGCCACGGCCTCATACCTTCCGCCAGCGGTATCAGCCAAAAGGTGGAGAGACCAATGAACGCGGGGCATCTAGCATGGGAAGAACGCCCTCAACGGAATCGGAAACAGGAACCACGCATGCCAGCAGCCGCGCCACGGCCGGACACAAGCAGCCGGATCGACGGCCGCATCGACGCCGTCGTGCACTCGGGCTTTGCCGTCCTGATGGTCGCTTCGGCGGTCCGCTACGTCATGCGGCACTCCCCCGCGGACAACCTCTGGACCGTGGCGTTGGCAGCAGCAGTCTGTGCGCTGTACACCGTGACCGCGCTCCTGGCCCATCGGCGGCACCCCGGCGAACGCCGGCGCCAGCTGTGGTTGGCGTGGATGATCGCTTTGGTTGCAGCGTGGGCCGCGTTGGTGGTGGTCGCCCCGAGCTTCGCGTGGTGTTCCTTCGCCATCTTCTTCCTCACCCGGACGGCCTTCCGCGGGCCGGCCGCGTATGTGGCGGGCGGCGCAACAGTGGCCGCCACCGCCGTCGGACTCTTCCGGATGAGCGAGTGGACGGACGTTGCCATGCTCCTGGGCCCGCTCGCCGCCGGTGCCATGCTCACGTTGATCTATGACAAGGTCGAGCGCGGCCAGGAGCAGCTTGCCGTAAGCGAACGGGAGGCCGGCATCGCCGCGGAACGCGAGCGTGTTTCCCGCGAAATCCACGACACCGTCACCCAAGGCCTGGCCAGCAGCCTGCTCCTCCTGGAGGCAGCACAGCGGTCCTGGCCCGATGCTGCGAACCCTGACGTGCGCAAGGCAACCGATGTGCTGCGACGAAACCTCGCCGACACCCGCAGCCTGGTTCACGAACTCTCCGCCCCGGGCCTGGAGGCCGCGCCCCTCCCCGAGGCGCTGGAACATGCGGCCCGTCAGTACGTCGACGCCATCCGGGTCCAAGTCACCGGAGACCCGAGGCTCCTTCCCTCCGAGGTACGGCACGCCCTTTTGCGCGTGACCCAGAGCGCCGCGGCCAACATCAAGCTGCACGCCAGTGCCGACCACGCCAGCGTGACGCTTGGGTACCTTCCGGATGCGGTGACCTTGGACGTATTCGACGACGGCCGCGGCTTTGATCCCGCAGCGCTGCCATCGCCGTCGGAAAAGGGCGGTTACGGGCTGAGGGCCATGCGGCAACGGGTGGAACAGTTGGGCGGAGAATTGTCGGTGGAAAGCGCGCCGGGAGAAGGCACCATTATCGCGGCGCAGCTGCCTGTCAGCCCGCCGGCCAGTTCTTCCAAGGAGGCCCTGTGACCACCATTTCCGTGGTGCTCGTGGACGACCACACCGTAGTCCGGAGCGGACTCAAGGCGCTTCTGGGCACCCAACCTGATATCGCCGTCGTCGGCGAAGCCGCATCCGGTGAGGAAGCGCTCGAAGTGGCCCAGCAGCAGGCGCCCGACGTCGTCCTCATGGACCTTGCCATGGGCGCAGGGATGGACGGCATCGAAGCCATCAAACAGCTCCGCCAGCGCCGACCCAAGCAGGCAGTCATCGTGTTCACCACCTATGACTCCGATGCCGACATCGTCCGTGCCGTGGACGCAGGGGCCATGGGCTATTTGCTCAAGGACGCGGCGCCGGCAGAGATCTTCGCAGCGGTCCGTGGCGCCGTGGAGGGTAAGAGCGTGATGAGCGCGCCAGTGGCCTCGCGCCTGTTCCAACAGCTTCGAAATCCGGACGAGATCCTCACCCCGCGCGAAGCCGAACTGCTCAGCCTGCTGACCGAGGGCCTCAGCAACCGCGATCTCGGGAAACGCCTGTTCATCTCCGAGGCAACCGTCAAAACCCACCTCGCCCATATCTACGCCAAACTGGGTGTCGAGACACGGGCTGCAGCAATTGCCACCGCTATCCGGCGCGAGGGGATGCGGTAGGACACGTGGTTGGCTACGCTGACCGTATGTCGGACGCAGCGGATCGAAAATTGTTCAAGACCCCGGGAACGGCTTTGATCGTCAGGGGTGTCCTCGCCATCGTTTTTGGCCTGTTAATCCTGGCTTTGCCAAGCGCCACGGCGTTCGTTGTGGTTGTGATGTTCGGGTTCTTCGCGATCATCGACGGCATCACCAGCCTGGCCCATTACTTTTATGACCCCGCGGGCCGGTCACGGTGGTCGATTGCCGGTGGCCTCATCTCGATCGCTGCCGGCATCCTGGCCATCGCCTGGCCCGGGATCACGGCAGCGGCCGTAGGCGTCCTCATCGGGTTGTGGGCCCTCGTGCTCGGGCTCTCACAGATTGTCTTGTCCTTGGCTGCCAGGAACTTCGTCAGCAACTGGGGGCTCTGGTTCCTGACCGGGCTCATCACCACGGTGTTCGGGATTGTGGTGCTGGTGAATCCGGGCCTCGGCTTCCTGGGCGTGGTGTGGATGCTGGCAGGGTTCGCGATCCTGACTGGCCTGCTGCTCATTGCCTCAGGCATCGGGCTGCGCAAACTGGCCGATACCCGGCCGTTGTATGGCCACTAGTATCCCGGTAAAAAGCCGTGAGGGGATGCGCTCAGCGCCAAGTTCGGTAAGTTAGTGGCTGTGAAGATAGCTACCTGGAATGTGAACTCCCTCCGCGCCCGTGCCGACCGCGTTGAAGCCTGGCTTGAGCGCAGCGACTGCGATGTCCTGGCCATCCAGGAAACCAAATGCAAGGACGAGAACTTCCCGTGGGAGCTCTTTGAGCGCATGGGGTACGAGGTTGCACACTTCGGCGTCAACCAGTGGAACGGGGTGGCCATCGCCTCCCGTGTGGGTTTGGACGATGTGGAGCGCACCTTCCTGGACCAGCCGGCATTCGGCAAGGCAGGCAAGGACCCCGCCCAGGAAGCGCGTGCCATTGCGGCCACCTGCGGCGGCATCCGGATCTGGAGCCTCTACGTTCCCAACGGCCGCTCGTTGGACGACGAGCACATGCCGTACAAGATCAAGTGGCTTGACGTCCTGCAGGGCCACGCAGCCGAGTGGGTCAAGTCCGACTCGACCGCCCAGATCGCACTTATGGGTGACTGGAACATCGCCCCGTTCGACGACGACGTGTGGGACATCGAGCTGTTCCGCACCAACAACTACACCCACGTCTCCGAACCCGAGCGCGCCGCCTTCCACGCCTTCGAAGCCGCCGGGTTCACCGACGTCGTCCGCCCTTACACTCCCGGCCCCGGCGTTTACACCTACTGGGACTACACGCAGCTGCGCTTCCCCAAGAAGGAAGGCATGCGCATCGACTTCTGCCTCGCGTCCCCGGCGCTGGCATCGCGTGTCACAGGTGCCTCCATCGACCGTGAGGAACGCAAGGGCAAGGGCGCCTCGGACCACGCTCCCGTGATGGTGGAGCTCGCAGACTAAGAACACGCTCACCGCGACGAAAGGGGACGGCTGGACATGACTGGAAACCTGTATCGGGGCCAGGCAGGACTGCCGTTCTCTTCGTCGCTGCGCATTTATGAGCCGCTCGAAGCGTTCCCGCCCGAACAGCAGCGCCAACTCGTGGCGGAGGGCGGCAAGATAGGTTCCCGGGCCGCCGTCGAAAATGCGGAGCTGCAGGCCTCGCTGGGCCGCATCACGCGGTCCGGCGGCGATCCTTTCCCCACTGGCCGAACGGACCTGGTCCGCATGACGCGGGTGCCCGCCGGGCGGCATGCCGCCGGGGCGGATAAAGAAGATCACGACGCCGGTCGGCTGCTTTACTGCCCCAGCCAACTGGTGATTCGGGCCGGCTTGGCGGCGAACGCGCTCATGGACGGTGTGCATAGTCCGCTGGCCGACCTTCTGATTCCGGTCTCTCAAAGGGATAGGCACCAGGTCAGAATCGATCGCATCAATGCCGGGGAAGACGCCAAGCGCGTCCATACCCGGGCGTCAACATGGGGAATCCCGTTCAGTTGGTTCTCGCTCTTTGCCGAGTCGGACCGCAAGGACGTGGTGGAATCCGAGGGGCGCATTCTGACCGTGCGGGTGTGGACTCCCCTGACGGAGGCCCTGGATCGGGCCCGCTTCGCCGTGGCCCACCTGGCCCTGGCCGCGCCGGACCTGGACATGCTGGATGACCTGACGCAGCTGACGGAATGGCTGGAGCTGTTCCACCTTCAGTCGATGGTTGAGCTGGACTATGGAGCCGTGGCCGACAAGGTGTACCCGGACGAGTCGCCCATGGATGTGCGGCTGGGTATCGAGTGCTTGGCTGAGGGCGACATGACCGGAGCGGCCGCTGCCTACCGCCGGCTCGCGTCGCGGTGGATCCCCATCCGGCAGTTGGCGCGCGCTTCCTAGCTTGGCGGGGCTTGAGGCGACGAATGGGGCTTTAGGCGCTTGGCGGGGCTGTTGTCTCGCGAACGATCAGCTCATGGGGGGCAACTTCCGAATGCACGGCTTCCGGGTTGCCGTCCAGCTCGTCAAGGAGCATTTTCGTGGCAAGTTCGGCCTGGTTGTCGGGCCGTTGGCCCACGGTGGTCAGGCCAATGGAGGACGAGAAGTCGTGGTCGTCAATGCCGATGACCGAGAGATCCTGCGGCACCCTGACCCCGTGGCGGCCCGCCTCGAAAATAACGCCCATCGCCATCTCGTCCGAAGAGCAGAAGATGGCCGTGGGCTTGCGCCCCGGCTGGCTCCAAAGCCTGTTGAAAGCCTGCTGGCCGCTGGCAACCGTGAAATCGCCCCACTGGTCCCATTCGGGGCGGACTTCCAGCCCGGCGTCGGCCATGACCTCCTGGAAGGCGCGGATCCGCACCCGGGGGACGTCGAAGTTCAGGTCCGTTTCGTCGTCGCCGTGGAGCAGGGCGATGTCCTTGTGGCCCAGGTCCAGGAGGTGCCGCACGGCCGTGGAAGCGGCGTCGTAATCATTGATGCCGATGTAGGCGCAATCTTCAACATGGCCACCCACCACTACCAGCGGGATGTCGATTTTGTGGAGGTGTTCGAGTTCTTCCTCGGTCAAGGACATACACAGGACCAACAATGCATCGATCTGCTTGTAGACCATGGTGGAACTGAAGAGCCGCTCACGGTTGCTGCCGTGGCCACCAAGGTTGAACAGGGAAAGGTTGTACTTGCGGGAATGCAGTTCCCGGTCCGCGCCCTCGATGGCCTTGGAGAAGAACCATCGGCTGACGAAGGGTGCCAGGACGCCGATGGTACGGGTGCGGCCCGTTGCAAGCCCGGACGCCGACGACGACGCCACGTATCCCAGCGAACTGGCAACTTCGAGGATCTTTTCGCGGGTCGCCGGAGACACCCGCGGCAGTCCCCGCACCGCCCGTGAGACGGTCGCCGTCGAGACGCCAGCGGCTGCAGCGACGTCCTCAATACTGACGCCGGTGTGGCCGCCGCGTTGGGACCTACCCGTTGTTCGTGACACAGGCTCCCCTCTCCGGCCGCCGTTGCTCCGCCTTCACCTTAAATGTGGACGGGTGGTTTGCAGCCCTCGGTTACGCGGCATCGTAATGCGCTGCGCAGCCGAGGGCTGCGGTTCCTAGCCCTTGAGGCCGCCGGACAGCAGGCCGCGCACGAAGTAGCGCTGCAAGCCGAAGAACACCAGGAGCGGGATGATGATGGAAACGAATGCCGCCGCCGGGTTCAAGTAGTCCCTGGCGCCGCGCGTACCGGAAATCTCCGCCAAACGCTGCGTAATCGGGGCTACATCCGCTGTTCCACCGGAGAACACCAGGGCCACCAGCAGGTCATTCCAGACCCACAGGAACTGGAAGATCGCCAGGGATGCCAGAGCCGGAACGGAGAGCGGCAGGATGATCCGCCAGAAGATGGTGCTGTGTCCGGCACCATCCACCCTTGCCGCCTCGATGACTTCACCGGGAATTTCGGAGATGAAGTTGTGGAGGAGGAAGATACCCAGCGGAAGACCGAACATGGTGTGGGCGATCCAGAGCTGGGCGTACGAGCCCGCCGGCAGGTGCAGGGTCTGCGTGAAGAACTGCAGGAGCGGAATCAACGCCATCTGGAGCGGGATGATCTGCAGGGCAAAGACGAAGATGAACAGTGCGTCCCGACCCTTGAACTTGCCCCAGGCGAACACGTAGGCAGCCATGGATGCCAGCACCAGCACAAAGATGGTGACCGGGATGACGATCGCTATGGAGTTGACGAAGTACTGAGACAAGTTGGCCGACTGTGAGCCGGCCGGCGTGAGGACGTCCGTGTAGTTCTTGAACGTGAAGTCCCAGTCCACAAAGGCATTCCACCAGCCGTTGGACCGGGGTCCAACTTGCTTGGCAGCCGGCCTGAACGAGGTGACAAACAGACCGAACGTCGGGACGGACCAGACGACTGCGATAACGATCGCTGCCGCTGTTGCCCACTTGGAGGTCAGTTTGGTTTTGACCCTCCGCATGATCGGCTGGGCGTCCTCCGTAGGGTCGGATCCAGGACGCTGCCGGGTGGCCTTCGAGGCCTCTTTCGGGGCTGGCGTGGCTGTCAATGGATCTCCCTTTGCTTGCGAAGGACTCGAGCGTTGTACACGACGATGGGCAGAACCATCAGGAACAGGACCAGCGCCAATGCGGCACCGCGTCCCGGCTCACCTGCGCGGAAGGCCTGTGTGTACATTTCGTTGGCCACAACAGAAGTGTCGTAGTTTCCGGCAGTCATGGTCCGGACGATGTCGAACACCTTCAGGGTGGCGATGGTGATGGTGGTCAGCACCACCACCAGTGCTCCACGGATACCCGGAATGGTGACGTTGCGGAACTGCTGCCAGGCGTTCGCTCCATCAAGGCGGGCTGCCTCGACGAGTTCCACCGGGACACCCTTGATGGCGGCCGAAAGGATCACCATGGCAAAGCCGGTCTGGATCCAGACCATCACGATGATCAGGAAGAACGTGTTTTCCGGGGCGTCCAGGAGGAACTGCTTCGGGTCCATTCCCAGGGCGTCGCGGAAGAAGTTGAGGACACCGGTTTGTTCAATGCCAGGACCACGGTAGTCGTACACAAGCTTCCAGATGATGCCGGCGCCCACAAACGAGATGGCCATCGGCATGAAGACCAAGGACTTCAGTACTTTCTCGCCCCTGGCCTTGTCGATGAAGACTGCGTAGGCGAGTCCAAAGCCCGTGGACAACAGGGGAACCAGGACAGTCCAGATGACGGTGTTCCGCAGCGTGGTCAGAGCCTCCGGCTGCGTGAACATCCAGACGAAGTTGTCGAATCCGTTGCCATTGCCGCTGGCATCAGTGAAGGCCAGCGTTGATGTGCGGATCGCGGGATACACCAGGCCCACCAGCATAAGGATTGCGGCCGGGGCAAGGAAGCCGGCCACGGTAACCCTGTCCTTGACCGATTTCGGTGCCCTGTCCACCACCAGCATGATGATGCCGATAACCGCTGCGAATATCGCCAGGGCTATCACTACTTGAAGGAGTTTTCCTCCGATAAATTCCATACCCAACCTCCGGGGCGTGAGTGAATCACTGAGTTCCGGGAAAAGCACTGCCTCCCCGGCTGGGCATTCCAGTCAGGGGAGGCAGCACTTTGGGAGTTAGCTCTTAGGCCAGCTGGACTCGATGCTGTTGGCAACATCCTGGGAAGACGTGCCGTTGATCCACTGCACGATGCCCTTCCAGAACGAGTTGGAACCAACTGCACTCGGCATGAGGTCCGAGCCATCGAAACGGAAGACAGTCTCGGGGTCCTGGAGGATCTTGACGGTCAGTTTGTCGAGGTCGGACTGTGCGTTGTTCGGGTCCAGGCCCTTGTTTGCACTGACAACGCCGCCCAGCTTGACGCGGTTGTTGGCAAAGTCGGCGCTTGCCAGGTAGGCCAGGAACGACTGGACCTCTGCGGTGTCCTTGTACGCTCCAACCATCTCGCCGCCACCGGTGACTGCCTTGCCCTTGCTTTCGTCAATCGGCGGGGTGATGAAGGCCCACACGTCGCCGTCCTCGGCAACGTTGGTTCCTGCAGGCCAGTTGGCGGCCTGGAAGTTGGCCTGGTGGTGCATCGCGCACGTACCATCCAGGACCGGCTGGCCAGCCTGGGCGAAGCCGGTGCTCAGGATCGAGCGGACGTCACCGAAGCCGCCGTTGACCATGTCCTGGTTGAGCAGGATGTCGCCGGCCTTATCGAAGGACTCCACGATCTTGGGGTCGTTGAACGGAATCTGGTGGGCAACCCACTGATCGTAGACCTCGGGGCCGTGGGCACGCAGGACGACGTCTTCGATCCAGTCAGTGCCGGGCCAACCCGTAGCCTCACCGGACTCGAATCCGGCACACCACGGCTTCATGTTCTTGTCATCTGCCGCGATCTTCTTGGACAAATCGATCATTTCGTCCCACGTCTTGGGGACTTCCCAGCCCTTGTCCTTGAAGGTCTTGGGCGCGTACCAAACGAAGCCCTTGACGTTCGCAAGCATCGGGGCCGCGTAGTACGTTCCGTCCACGGTGCCGTACTTCTTCCAGTCCGGGGACCAGTTCTTGTCCACGAGGTCGGAGACGGTCTTGGGAGCAGGCTTCAAGTACCCGGCCCGGGCCTGGGTTGCAAGAAGACCGGGCTGCGGGAAGATTGCCACGTCAGGAGCGGTGCCGGACTGGGCCCGGACGCCGATCTGCGTTTCGAATTCCTTGCTGCCTTCGTACTTGATGGTGATTCCCGTGCAGTCTTCAAACTGCTTCCAGGATTCCTCGAGGTTGGTGGCTTCGATATCGACGATCGTCGAGTAGACGGAGACGGTCTTGCCGTCGTGCTTGCCGTAGCTTTCGTAGGCGGAGCAGTTATCCGAGCCGGCGGTGGATCCCCCACCACCACCATCTCCGCTACAGGCTGAGAGGGTAAGTGCCAGAACACCGGCGGCTGCGACCGGTAGCAGGTACTTGGTTTTCTTCATGCTAAAGACTCCTCGCTGAGTACAAGTGATTTCGGCGGCGCAATTGATGTGGTGACGCTCACACTAGCCATGATGGAAGCATAAATGCAAGCGCTTACACCGAACGTAACCGCATCGATACCAAGCAGTCTGCTGATCTCGATTGAGGGTCAGTAGCGACCCCTTGGAGCCGCCTCTTCGGAAGTCCGCCGCGACCGGCAGGGCAGCCTTCCGATTTGTTTACCCAGTGTTGCCTATGGAAGGGTAGGAAGTGTGGATGAACTTGAAGCACTGCAGACTATCGGCCGACTGATCAAGGAAGAACGCCTGGCGCAAGGCTTGAGCCAGGTGCAGTTGGCCAAGCAGGCAGGCACCGCCATCAAGACCGTCCGCACGTTGGAATCGGGCACGCGGCGCACCCAGGAAATCAACCAGCGCAAGCTGGAACACGCGTTGGGTTGGCGGGCCGGCTCCGTCTCAGAGGTCCTCAAAGGAAAATCCAGCTTTGCGCCGGAAATGATCACCCCCGACGACATGCGTTCGGGCGACGAACCGCGTCAGGGGCCTCCGCGCATAGCAGTACCCGCCGCTCCCATCGCCCGGGCTTCGCACCTCTCCGACGAAGAACTCCTCGCAGAGCTCACCTACCGGATGATGCACCGCAACAGGGGCTAGGCCCGGCGGATGGTCAGCCCTTGCGCCGGACCATCTCATTGATCCAGCTGGGCGCGAAAGGTGACGTGCAGTTAGGCGGCGTGGGGTAGTCCTTGAGGACTTCAAGCCGCTCGCCGATATCCAAAGCCCTGGCTCGATGTTCCGGGAACTCGATCCCGATCTGGGCCAGGCACTGGTTCATGGCCCACTGGAGGCGGTCCGGAGCGCCCTTCATTTCGGCCTCGATGATGTCCAGAAGCTGCTCCAGGGCCAGGCCCTCAGGTTTCTTGACTACCCGCTCGGACGTCAGCGCCCACCCCGCACTCGCCACAACAGGGTCAGGGTCAGAAAACCACGCCACCCGCAGGTCCTCGGAGTGCGGGCTCTTCTTCACCACATAGTTCACCAGCCAGTCCTGCAGCTTGGGAGTCCGGGACTCACGGAGCATGCTGTCCAGCTCCTCGCTTTCAAAGGCCTTGGGGCGGCAAATCAGGAGTGACAGCAGCCTGGCAGCGGTGTCGCCCGTGGACCACAGTTCGCGCGACAGCTCCTGCTGCGTTTTCAGCCTCTTCGCGACGGCGCGCAGCTTGCTGAGGTTCACGCCGTGGTCGTCGCCGTGCTTTTCGTTGACTTCCCGGGCCCGGGGTTCCTCCAGAGCGGCCAGCTCGTCCATGAGTTCGGCCACGGTCGTTTCCAGCACCGTCGTTCCAGCCACTGCAGTCTCCTGTCCATTGCGTATGAATCTCAGGCTACTAGGCAAGGACAAGAAGATGGCAGCCCCCGTCCCGTCGGTTGTCCGCGGTGGGGGCTGCCATCAGTTGTTTTGCGTGGTTACTTCTCGCCCTTGAACAGACCGGCGATCTTCGAGCCCAAACCCTTGACGTTTTCGGCAACGTCTCCGGCGATTTCCTTGGATTTCTCCGCGACATCGCCCGCCAATTCCTTGGCGTTTTCTCCTACATCACCGGAGAAGAATTCCTTGACATTCTCGGCTGCGTCACCGGCAAACTCCTTGACATTCTCAGCAGCGTCACCGGCAAACTCCTTGACATTCTCAACAGCCTCGCCAGCAAATTCCTTGGCATTCTCCAAGGCATCGCCAGCGGCATCCTTGGCATTTTCCGCCGCGCCGTTGACCGCTTCGGCTCCCGTGGTCTCTTCACTCATGGTGCTCTCCTTTGTGACGGTTGGATCTGGGACAGTACGTGCCAAAGGAAGTTATTCCCCCTTTGGATTCAACCTATTGGCTTGGTGTCGGGTTCTGCAATATCAGCGGACACGTTCCGCCTTAGTGAAACGGGACCGGGCTCCGGAAACCATGTGGACAAGCACCGGCGTCTTCTGACCAATTACTTGGTCCAATACTTCAACAAGCTGCGACACCTCGGCCGCGAGGATATGCGGCGCCACTCCTTGCCTCGGTTGGATCCGAATACGCAGGCCAGGCTTGCCCTTCACTTCATAGGTCGCCACTGAGGCGCCCGCGAGGTCTGATCTCTCAGACAAGGCCGCCCTGAGCGCCTGCTCGGCGACCCCTCCACCAATCCGGACTTCGCCATTGATATGGCTGTCGTCGTCACTGGCGACCAAAAGGTTGGCCCGGCCCTTACCTTGCTGGGAGAGCCAGGCGACCATGGCGATGATGATGACCACCAGGATCGCGCCGGCCGCAATCCACAGCCAGCTTTCTTCCCGCCCTGGGAAGCGCGTCTCGCGGAAGGCGGTCTCCATGCCAGCCCAGACACTGGCGGACCAGCCATGCCACCATGCAGCCACCGCTGGCACGGTGGCCAACAACAGGAGAAGCAGACCGACGGCCAGGAGTTTCACGCCAATAATGAACAGCAGTACACGGTTGAGGGCCCTTGGTGTTCCGTTCACGCGCCAATCACCCCCGACGACGCCAGGTTTACCCGGACAGAAGGCATCGGTACCGGCGACATCTCATCAAGTTCGGCTTGCACCGCAGCCAGAACAGCCTCTTCACTGACCCTGCTGCCCGAGGTGGGCCGTACATTGACCACCACCATTTGGCGCGAGACAACCACCATGACCTGCTCCTGGGTCACGTTCGCAGCAGTTCGTGCACGACGTGCCAGGGCGGAGGCAAGGACCTCATCATCAACTACGACGGCGGTACGCGGGTCCCGGAGCAGATGCCGTGCCCGCCTGCCGGGCAGCACTGCATGCAGGAAAAAGAACAGGCCGATCATCGCGATAACGGCACCACTGGCACCCAACAGCAGGGGCGTAATGCCGTCGGGGAGCTTGATAATGCGTTCGGCCGCTGTGGTGGGGTCGATGAGCCACGGCGGTTGCCCAACTGCGCGAACACCTGCTTCGAGCAGCGCATAGACGCAGAAAAGGATCACCAGCACCGCGGCGATGACGGATGCCCCTGCCCGGGACGAATGGGTCTCACGGCGCAGGATTCGGCTCATTTCTGGGTCTTCACCTGCCACCGGGCCTGCTCCTGCGTTCGAGTCCACCTGTGTTTCCTGGTCCTGTGTCACTGAACGCGGCCTCCCTCCGTCACATGCGCTCCACTGATCCTGATGTCTACCCGGCTTATTTGGGAGCCGCTGAGTCTCGTGACCGTGTCAAGAACACTTGCCTTGGCTGCCACCGCACGATCCCAGATGGATCCCCCGAAGCCCTGTACACGCAACGGATCCCGAAGGACCTCGGTCAAAGCCGGGATGCTGATCGGTGCCACGATCGACAAAGCCAGCAGGCCGTCGTCGTCCGCCCAATCGGCGCGGATGTCGGTGGCGGGAACGCCAAGAGCCTCGGCGGCGGCAGCGCGCGCCAAGGATGTCAATGCCTGGGTACTGATCCGGTTGTGGCCGGCCAGGCTGGTGGTGGTGTCCACAGCCTCAGCCACGCTCATGACGAAGAGCGCCGGCCCGTAATGGCATCCAGGACGCTGCGGAGGTCCAGTTTGCCCTCAGCTGCGCGGCCCAGCAGCGCACCGATGCCCATGAAAAGAAGCGAGATCAGGAAACCCCAGAGTCCGAACGAAAAGGACATGAAGGCCACGAAGGCGCCGATCGCAATTCCAACAACGGTCATGCTCACTGGAGTGCCTCCCTTTCAGCGAGGACATTCTTGGTACCAACAGGTTTGGCCGATGGGGCCACGTAAACGTCGTTGATCTCGATGTTGACCTCAATGACCTGGAGGCCAACAAGTTCCTCAACCGCACGGAAAACAGCACTCCGGACCTGGTTGGCGACGCTGTGCAGGGGATGTCCATAAAGGGCTACCAGATTGATGTCCACGGCCACCTGGGTTTCGCCGACTTCTGCGCGGACGCCCGCTGCATGGTCCGAACTGCCGACGGCGTCGCGAATGGCGCCCAGAGCACGGGACGGCCCCGATCCCAACGAGTAGACGCCCGGCACGGTTCGAGCAGCGATGCCCGCAACTTTGGCCACGGCCGCCTCGGAGATGATGGTGCGTCCGGTACCAAGGATCTCGCCCCCAGGCACGGGATCAAACTGCACGTTCTGGTCTTCCATGGAGCACTCCCCTTCTCTTGAGTACCACCCTAGCGTCTAGCTCCGACGCTTTGGGAGAAGCGTCAGGCGAGAGGGGAGTGCGCGCGGCGGCTACTTACAGTTCTTATCCATCCAGTCCTGAATGGGCTTCATGAGTTCTTCGAACTTCCCATCGCCATACTTGCTGAAATCCGATCCTGCGGACTCCGTGAAAGCCCTGAGCTTTTCGAAGGCGGGCTTCAATTCATCCGGCACTTTGCCCTGCATTTGGGACAACTCCTGCTTGGCCTTCTCCACGTCATCGGGATTGCCGCCCACCAGTCCAGCCAACGGCAGGATGGTGACGCTCAGCATGGTGGCGCTGACCGAGATGCAGGCTTCGGAAATCGACGTGAACTCACCATAGGCTCCGCCCATGCCAGTGGTGGCGCCGGTGCTGGCTGTTGCGTCCGGGCTCGATTCTGAGGGTGCGGCTGAACTGGTTCCCACCTCCGCGGCCGGAGCCTCCGACGACGCACTGGGAGACTGCTGCGCAACCGGCGACGGGATGGTGCACGCGCTGAGGGTCAGCGTGGCAATCAGAAGGGCTACCGGAATGAGGCGGCGGCGCTTGGGCGTACTTGAACGTGGGATGGTGACCATGGTTCCCCCATAGGATGCGTGCGATTGACGGGCCAGCGAGGCAAGACTACGCCCAGCACCCCGCGGTGAAAAGGGTTGGGTTATCCACAAGACCCGGTTCGTGACTGTGGTGGGCGCGTTTGACGCACCTAGACTGGCCGACACACCGCCAAACAGCTGCTGGGGAGCCTGTCATGCCACGCCTTTCGTCTGCCACTTTTCCTTTTGCGCTCTCCCGGACGGCGGCCTTGGGCGTGGGGCTTGCTTTGCTTCTGGCGGGCTGCCAGAACGGCTCCACGCCCGGCGGTTCACCATCTAATACGGGCACGACGACGGCGTCACCCACCACAAGCTCTTCGGTCCCGGCAGCTTCGGCTACCACGGGTACAGCGTCGGCGTCTGCCGTGTACAAGCCTGCGGATGCCCAGGGGAAGGCACAGAATGTGCCGGTTCCTGTGATGCCCGACCTGGCGAAAGAGAACTCGAAGGCTGGGCTGGAAGCGTTTATCAGATATTGGTATGCACAACTGTCCTACGTTGGAGAAACAGGTGACATGTCATTGTGGCTCCCTTTGAGCTCGCCGGAATGCCAGCTTTGTCTTGGCCTTCAGGAGTCCGGTGAAGATGGCTTCGTCGATGGGCGCTGGTTAGCCGGAGGGAAAATCTCCGTACCGGCCATAGAAGCGCTATGGACCGCCGAAGCCGTACAGGCGGTGAAGGTGCAGGTCATTCAAGGTCAAATTGACTACTACAACGCTGACGGAACTGTCGGGAGGTCAAGGTCGGAAGCCTCCAATGATGCCTTCGCCATATTCGCTAAGTATGTCGAGGGAAAATGGACGGTGGTGGACCTTGGCGTCATTGAATGAGACCGCCAGAGGGCTGTCCCTCTTCGCTCTGGGGGTCCTAGGTTGGATCATCCTCACCTTGGCTCTTGCCCTTCCCTCTACCCCGGCCGATGGTGCGTGGGCAGCAAACAATGCTGGGGACCGGGGCATCGAAATAGGTGCAAGGTTTCACGTCGATCCTTTGACAGGACAGCTAGCCCCTAGCCTCGGCGGATCTGGCGATTCGCCGGCCACTGACGACCCAAACCAGTACATGGCTGATACTCACTGCCGCGCCGACGGGCCCGATACCAAGGACCCCGGCTGTGACGCCCTCGAATGCCCTGCAACCACAGTTGGCGGCGAAGAAGGCACCCCTGTTATCTGGAAACAGGCGCCGAAAGCCATCACCAACCCCGGCTGGACCGACTGGATCCCCGTCAGCGGACCCACGTGCCTGTACGACCCCCACCCCGAGAACGTCCTGGCCAACATCGCCGCCAGAATCCTCAACGATTTCCGCCAACTACCCGTAAGTCCAGGAACCCTCGAAGCCCAACCCTTCCCACACACCCTCAAAGGCGGACCCACCAACTTCTACGCCACCGCAGGAGAACAGGCTTTCGACGTCACCATCCTCGGCCAAGGCGTCCACCTCACCGCAACACCCGCCAGCTACACCTACACCTTCGGCGACGGAACAAACCTCGGACCGACCCCGGTAGCTGGCTACTCCATCCCCGAGACCGAATGGCTCAGCAACGAGACCCGCACCAGCCACATCTACACCGAAACCGGCAACTACCAAGCCACCCTCACAGCAAGCTTCACCGGCACCTACTCCGTCAACAACGGCCCACCACTGCCCATCAACGGAACCCTGGACATCAGCACACCGCCCAAAACCATCCAGGTCTGGAAAACAGAAAGAGCACTCGTAGCCGACACCTGCGAAGAGAACCCCAAATCCTGGGGCTGCCCCGGCGGTGAATCCGCACATTAGGGGATGCGGAGGAGCCAGCGGGCGAAGTATCCGTACCGCCACCACCCTCTATGAACTGACGTGAGCTTCGACACACCGGAGATCCGGCGGGTCAGCCCCTGCGAAGAATCAGAGTAAATGCTGGCCGCACACGGCCCTACGCGTCAGGCGGGTTGATCGCGTTAAAGAAGAAAAGCACCAGTTCCGAAGAACTGATGCTTCCCAGTGGTGGCTCCGACCGGCGTCGATCCGGTGACCTTTCGATTTTCAGTCGAACGCTCTACCAACTGAGCTACAGAGCCTAGGTGACGTGTCACCTTGAGAACCGAATTTCTTCGGCGCTCAGAGCGACCCTGACGGGACTTGAACCCGCGACCTCCGCCGTGACAGGGCGGCGCGCTAACCAACTGCGCTACAGGGCCTTGCGTTTGCAGTATCTCTACCGCGTTTTTTTCAAGGCTTCTAGCTTACCAGACTTTTTTCATCCGATTTACCACTTCCTTGCGTACCCCCAACGGGATTCGAACCCGTGCCGCCGCCGTGAAAGGGCGGTGTCCTAGGCCGCTAGACGATGGGGGCCTGAACTCAATTCGGATTTCGCAAAGAAAAGCGACGCTTTACGCGTTCTTTCCGTGTCTCGCTCGTCCGAACTGGACTCTAAAACTTTAGAGCATAGATGGCGATATTCCCAAATCGAGGTCTGCGCACGGTCCAGGGACCCACAGCTGAGGCCATCGGGCCGGTCGCCGAACATTGGCAGGATATTGCCCTGACGCGTCCGAAAACCGCCAGCCGCACCGACTGTCTGACGGCTAGATTTGGCTCTATGACAACCACCTCCCCGGCCGAACCCGGCCAGCCTTCCCCGGACCTGCCCCAGCGCACCACCCCCGCGCCGGCACCGGCCATCAGCAAGCTCGGCATCGCGGCCGTGATCGTCACCGTCGTCCTTTGGGCTTCGGCTTTCGTGGGCATCCGCGCAGTCGGCCCCAGCTTCTCCCCCGGTTCCTTGACGCTCGGACGCTTGGCGGTTGCCGCCGTCGTGCTGGGAATCGTGGTGCTTCCAACGCTGAAAGTCTGGCCAAGCGGCCGGGAATGGTTGCCGATCGTGGCCTACGGTGTCATGTGGTTTGGCGGTTACAACGTAGCTCTGAACGCTGCGGAGCACATGCTGGACGCCGGGACCAGCGCCATGCTGATCAACGTCTCGCCCATCCTGATCGCGATCCTTGCCGGAATCTTCCTCAAGGAGGGCTTCCCGCGTTGGCTGCTGATTGGCAGCGGGGTGGCATTCTGCGGCGTCGCGATGATCGCGTTGGGTTCGGGACAGCGTTCGACGGCGGACGTCGCCGGGGTGCTGTTGTGCTTGCTCGCCGCCGTACTCGCTTCGGTGAGTGCCATCCTGCAGAAGCCCGTGCTCCGGAAGTTCACGGCAGGACAGGCGACGTGGTTCGGGATCATGGTGGGCGCGATCTGCTGCTTGCCTTGGACAGGGCAGCTGATTTCCGAGGTCCAAGCAGCACCGCTCCCCGCCACTCTGGGTTTGATCTACCTT
The DNA here is from genome assembly GCF_021109375.1 of Arthrobacter sp. AK01. Classification (NCBI taxonomy): domain Bacteria; kingdom Bacillati; phylum Actinomycetota; class Actinomycetes; order Micrococcales; family Micrococcaceae; genus Arthrobacter; species Arthrobacter sp. AK01. The sequence goes on along the minus strand of NZ_JAJOHP010000007.1, from coordinate 20,216 downwards.
GGCATCTTCCCCACGGCCATCGCATTCACCACGTGGGCTTACGCCCTGTCACTGATTTCGGCGGGAAAGCTGGCTGCCACCACGTACCTGGTGCCGGGCACCACCATCCTGATTTCATGGGCCGTACTTCAGGAGGTCCCCACCATCTGGGGGCTGATCGGAGGCGTGGTGTGCCTGATCGGCGTCGGCCTGACCCGTCGTCGAACCCGTTAGCTTCCCGTTAGCGGGCCATTCCGGCCAAAAGTTCGCGGTGCGTGGGCGGATTGGCGCCCGGCCGGCCGACGGCGATGGAGGCAGCCATGGAGGCAATGGTGCCGATTCGTTCCATGACGGTAGGAGCCAGTCCGTCACTTCCACGAAGCAGGAGCCCCATGATGAGCGCAGCCGTGTAGGAGTCGCCCGCCCCGATGGTGTCCGCGACAGTGGCGGGAACGGCGGGAACGTTGAGCTGTATGTGCCGGGTAGCCATGAGGGAGCCCTTGACCCCTTGGGTCACCACTACCAATCCGGCGCCAAGGGCGAGGAGGTGGTTCGCCGTATCCTCGAGCGCTTTGCCCGGATACAGCCAGCGGGCGTCGGTGCCGCTGAGCTTTACGACGTCGGTCAGCGGCACTATTTCCTCGAAGAGCGCCAGGGCCTCGTGGTGGCTCCCCAGAAGATCGGCGCGGATGTTGGGGTCGTAGGTGACCATGCACCCACCCTGAGCTTGCTCCAGCAAACTCCGGACAACGCTTGCGCCGGGTTCAAGGAAGGTGGCGATTGAGCCTGTGTGCAGGATTCTCGGCGCATAGGGCAAGGCAATCGGAGGCAAGTCCCAATCGATATCGAAGGTGTAATCAGCAGAACCGTCGGCAGCTATGCGGGCCGTCGCCGTCGCGGTCTTTCCGGCTGACATGGAGCCGGGCAACAGCACCACACCCGCGCTGTGCAGATGTGCTGCGATGGCGTCGCCCCGCGCATCACGGCCAATGGCGGTCAGCAAGCCGGCTTTGACGTCCAATCGGCCCAGGCCGAAGGCGACGTTGGCCGGCGAACCACCGGGGTACTCCACCTGCCCATCGGAGGACTGCACGATGTCGATCAAGGCCTCACCTACAACGACGACGTCGAGGGGCTCAGGCGCGAGGGAAGAGGTGCCGGTCATGCGGTTCCTGTGTCTGTCGAAAAGAGATTGACTTTTAGTATCTCTCATCACACACGGCGCCGATGCGGCCGCAGCGGACTAAAGTCGGATCATGCCCGCGAATCTTCCTCCCGGCTTGCCCATCGTCCCGGACGGCGAGCGCCCTTCGTCTCCCCTCAGGGAACGGAACGCGGTGCACAGTCCCGTTGAGCACAATCCCGTGGACGAGGCCTACGCGGCTGGAGCGGCCCGGCCTTTCGAAATGTCTCCCGAGGAATTTGAAGAGGCAGTCAGTGACGCCTTCCAACTGATCCCGCCCAAGGCGGCCAGCGCCATGGACAACGTAGCGATATTCATTGAGGACGACTACACGCCGCAAGCCGGAGAAGATCCGGACACAGTGTTGTTGGGACTCTACGAGGGCGTCCCGCTGACCGAACGTGATTCCTGGTGGGAGGCGGGCTCCCTGCCTGACCGGATCACCATTTACCGCCAGCCGATCCTGGACATCTGCAGCACGCGTGAAGAAGTCATTGATGAAGTGGCCATCACTGTGGTCCATGAGATAGCTCACCATTTTGGGATAGACGACGACCGCTTGCATGAGCTCGGCTGGGGCTAGCCTTATATCCATGGGGCACGACCACAACCACTCCCACGGAGTCACAGCAACCGGCAAGCATCGGAAGCGGCTCATTGCCGTCCTGGCCATCACCTTAGGGGTGGTGGGCATCCAGGTTGTTGGCGCCGTCGTGTCTGGATCCTTGGCCCTGCTGGCTGATGCCGGCCACATGCTCTCTGATGCAGCAGGCGTTTTCATCGCCCTCATGGCGGCGTGGATTGCTACGCGTCCAGCAAGTGACCAGCGCACCTATGGCTATCAGCGGGCCGAAGTGCTGGCTGCCCTGGCCAACGCCCTGATTCTGATTGTCATCGCTGTTGTGATCATGATCGAGGCCATCCGCCGTTTCGGGGAATCCCCGGACATTCATACCGATGTCATGCTGTGGGCCGCCATTCTGGGTGCCGTGGCCAACCTTGTCTCGCTCCTGATCCTGCAGGGTGCACAAAAGGAAAGCCTCAATGTCCGTGGCGCCTACCTTGAGGTCCTTGGAGATCTCCTGGGTTCCATCGCGGTCATCGTGGCAGCAATCGTCATCATGACCACGGGCTTCAGCGCGGCAGACCCCATCGCCTCTGTGGTGATCGCATTGATGATCATTCCCCGTGCCTGGCACTTGCTTCGCGACGTGGTGGATGTCCTCCTGGAGGCCACCCCGAAGGGCGTGGACGTGAACATGATCCGCGAGCACATCCTCGCTGTGGATGGGGTGGTCGAGGCCCACGACATTCACATCTGGACCATCACTTCCGGCGTGCCCGTGTTCTCAGCCCATGTTGTGGTGGAGGACGCGGTCCTCAACGCCAGCGGGGCGGACAGCATCCTTGACCAGCTGGGGTCCTGCCTTGGCCGGCACTTCGACACCGAGCACTGCACCTTCCAGTTGGAGCCTGTGAGCCACTCCGAGCACGAATCGCACCAGCACGCCTAGGCTGTCCCGCCACCCGCGTCCTCAACGCTGACCGTCCCGGCGCCCCCGTCCACCGTGACGCGCTGACCGGTCCCAAGGCGCGATGTTGCGTCCGGAACCCCGACCACTGCGGGGATCCCGTATTCACGGGCCACCACTGCACCGTGTGAGTTGGGCCCGCCCATCTCCATGACCAGTCCCCCAGCAGTAAGGAACAGCGGCGTCCATCCTGGGTCCGTTGACGGTGCGACGAGGATTTCTCCTGGCTCGAGGTGCGCGCCAACGGGATCCATGATGACGCGCGCCGGTGCTGTCACGAGGCCTGCCGACGCCGGGCTGCCGGACAAGGTGCCTGGGCGCTGTTTTCCGCTGATCCCCGGCGTGGCCTCTGGTTCGGTTCCATCAGACAACAGCACCCGCGGGATATGCCTGCGCCGGAGTTCCTGCTGGTAGGCCGCACGATGCTCGGCCACTCTTCCATGGAGGTCATCTCCAGCCAGCGCAGCCTCAGCTTCGTCAAGATCCAGGAAGAAGATGTCCTCAGCACGCTCAATGCGCCCGGACTCTGCCAGTTCGCGTCCCACCGAGAGCAACTGCTCCCGCGCGGCAGCCAGTCCCAGGACGAGGTTGTACTTGGGCAATTCGCGAAGCCCCGCGAACCTCCTGGTCCGGTCCAACGCGACGCGCACGATCGCCGCGTGCACCGGGCTCTTCGCCCTGGCCCGCGCCACGAAGCGCGCAACCTGCTCATCCGCTTCCCGAGCGGCTTTTTGGAACTGCTGATCCGGAGGTTCTGCGCCGTCCGCGAGCCTCAAGTAGTTGGCGACGACCCCAAGGATGTGGGTGGGATCGTCTGACCAGCGGGACATGCCGAGGTCGATCTCGGCAACGGCCCGGTGCCCGTACAGGCTCAGGAAGGAATCCAGTCCTGACTGTGCAACGGGTGGGAGGCTTCCGTCCCGATACTGTTCCGCCAACGCCGCTGCCGTCCGGCCAGCCATGAAGGCAACGGCGTCGGGGTCGTCGCGGATCTGCGAGGCAAGCTGCCACAGGGCCAGATCCATCTCTGTGGTGACATTGTTGGGCAGGCCGCGGATCACCGTCTGAAGTTCGTCGTACGTGGCTTGATCCCCCAGGATCCGCCTCACCAGCGCCAGCATCGCAAAACCGAGCGCGGGAAGGGGCAGTACCTGCGGCACTGTGGCGAACAGCTCCTCGCCAAGGATTCTTTGGACGTGGGCGAGCCGCTGATGGGACGTTGCCGTACGCGGGACATCGAGGGTTTTGCGAAGTTCCGCGGTCAGCGCCTCTAGACGTTTCATGGCGGCAGCCGGGCGGAACAGGCCGCGGAAGAGTGACTCCGGCACACGATACTTGGCAGCGACCGGAGCGACGTGGCGAATCAGCTTCCGGGGTGTCTTGATTCTGACCGTGAAGCGTGGATCGTCGAACAGGCCACGCATGAGCGTGGCTGACCGGGCCTCCATGACATCGAAAACCCGCGGCACGATTGCCCGGCCAACCCGGCTCCTCAGCACCGCAGTGAGGTCGAAGAAGATGCGCTGGCCCGCCTCGTAGTACGGCGCTGGCCCGGACCGGGGATCCGGGACATCGAACGCCGCAGTCCTGGCAACGGACGAGGCTATGAGGCGGATACCGGCCAGGCCCATGGGTGTCAGTGGCCTGGTGAGGCCCTGCGCAAGACTGAAGTTCAGGAAAGCGTGCTCGCCGGCGCCCGGAGGTGTGCGCGTGGTTTGCGGATACAGGGTGGTAATGGGCCGGGCCTGGGTTAGCCAGAGTTTCCCATCATCATCGATGGCCCACTCGGTGTCCTGCGGAGCGCTGTAGTGCTCCTGGACTTTACGGCCCAATTCCGCCAAGGCGAGGACTTGGGGATCGCTAAGGCAAGGTTGCGGGGCAGGAGCACCAGGACCATCCCGGCCGGGGCGCTCGACACGTTCCGTGCCACCACCAGGAAGCGAACGGATCTCCACCTGCCTGTCACCGATGGTCCTTTTCACAATGGACCATCGACGGACGTCCACAACATACTGGTCCGGATTCACCGCGCCGGACACCACGGCCTCTCCCAAACCAGGGCTGGCGTCAATCACTGCTTCATACCGGTTCCCCGTGACCGGATTGGCGGTGAACATGACACCGGCGGTAGCGGAATCCACCATTTCCTGCACGACCACGGCCAGCGTCACCGAAGCATGGTCAATGCCGTTGGTGGTCCGGTAGGCCACGGCACGGTCTGTCCAGAGCGAGGCCCAGCAGCGGCTAACGGCCTCCAGCACAGCGTCGATGCCGACGACGTTCAGGTATGTGTCTTGTTGGCCAGCGAAACTCGCGAAGGCCAGGTCCTCGGCGGTAGCTGACGACCTGACGGCGACAGGGACGTTGCCTCCCAACTGCTGGTAGGCGGACCGCACGGCGTCAGCCACCGCAGCCGGGACTCCGGCGTCGAGCACCAAGGACCGGGCACGGGTGGCGAGCCCGTTCAACTGGTCAAGATCAGAAGGGCCGGCCGCTTCCAAAGCGGCAATGACCTCCTGCAGGCCGACGTCCGAGAGCGCGAGCCGGTATGCCGTTGTGGTGAGGCAGAAGCCAGGAGGGACGGGCAACCCGGCGCTTGCCAGCTCACCCAGGTTCGCGGCCTTGCCACCCACTTCCGGAAGCATAGGTGCGCGGATGTCGGCAATATCCAGCGTGAACACCGACCCGGACGCGACTGGGTCCGCTCCCTGGTCCTGCGGCTGCTCCCCGGCCTGCTGGCTGTCCATGGAAGGTGGCAATCCGCGGCTTAGGCTGCGCCGAGCATCGGCCCAAACTTGTCGCGGTCAGCAAGCCGGGGATCCTCACGGTCCGGGACCACCAGCACCGGCCCCTTGGCGTGGTGCAGGACGCCGTCCGAGGTGGAACCCAGGAGCATGCCAGCGAACCCGCCGCGGCCACGGGTCCCCAGCACCACCAACTCCACGCTGCGGCTCGTCTCGACCAGGACGTCCACCGGCGATCCATCGCGGAGGTCCGTCTCAATGGTCAGTTGCGGGAAGTGGCTCCTAAGCCACGCGACACCGGCGTCGAGCTGGACCCTGATGTCCGCAAACAGAGCATCGCGGTCCAACGGGGCCGGGACCCAGGCCAGGGAACCGCTGTACTGCGGCACCGCACAGATCACTCGGAGCTTGGCGCCCATGCGCTGGGCTTGCTCAGCTGCTTCGAGCACTGCCACACGGGCTTGCTCAGAGCCATCCACGCCCACTGCAACCACGTTTTCCACGGTGCGGGGGCCTGCCTTGGCATGCTCGGCCTTGATGTGTTTGTCCTCGGTATTCTCCCCCAGCCGGTCGGCGCAATACAGGGGCACCGTCACGGTGGGGCATTTGGCGTGGGCCGGCAAGGCGCTGCTGACGGAACCCAACAGGCGCCCGACGAAACCTCCACGGCCCCGGCTGCCGAAAACAAGGAGTGCGGCCTCTGCGGAGAGATCCAGCAGGACACCTGCAGCGTCGCCGTTCTCCACCGAAGCGTCGACGTCGATGGCATAGCCGGAGATCTTGTCCATGGCCTGCTTCACGATCGCATCCGCGCCCTCGCGAATCACTGAATCGTCCACGGTTGCGTAGCCACCGTCCAGCCCTGATGCGGCGAAGATGGGCACGGAGTAGGCCGTGACGATGTGCAACGGAAGCTGCCGGCGCTCTGCTTCCCGCGCGGCCCAAACCAAGGCACACTGACCGTGCTCTGAACCGTCCACTCCAACGACGATGCCGCCTGGTGCGACAGCTTGGTCGTCGCCCTGCTGTGGCTCTTCACTGTGTCTGCCGTGCTGGTCCATTGGGGCCCGCCTCTCCACCTACTGCTTGATGTTCCGGCTATTCTGCCAGAGGTTTTCCGGGTCGGATTCCCTGACTGCATCATTGTCAATGGCCGGGGCAGGAGAAACCTGGAAATTTCTCCTTCCAAGGCCCACTATTCTCGGTCGGCAACGCCGAATCAAGGCGACTTTGGGCTATGTGTATAACGGTCCGGGCTCGGTTATCGGAGGTCCATTTTGCGCTCCGGATGAACAACCCAAACACGCGCATCCGGGAGGCTATCCATGGCCGAAAAAGTTCGGTAGTGTTCGAGTCACCGAATGGCCGGCAAACGTGTTTCACGACACACACCGGCCATTTATTTGCGGCCGCTTGGGGAACTCGGACGCGACCCCACGCGATGCCGAAGGGCACACACGTCAAGGAGGAACCAAGCAGTGTCACTCACGCCTGATTCCGCCACGGAACGCACCACCACCGTGGTCATCGGAGCCGGCTTGTCCGGCTTGGCAGTTGCCAGTGAGCTCAGCCGCTATGGCGTGGGTTCCATCGTCGTGGACGGCTTTGGTGCGTTGTCCGCAACGGGCCCGTCGGTCCATACAGGCATGCTTCAACGCTGCGACGCCGCCGATCCCGCTGCAATGAAGGAACGCAACGAGATCCTCCGCCACTTACGGAACTACGCGGCAAGCCATCAGCTGGACGTCCGCAGCACCACGCGCGCCGTGCGCCTTGATTTCCTGGGCTCGGATCCGTCACAGCAGATTGGCTACGGTTTGGCCGCCAGCATGACCACTGCGGGGCTGAGAACCGGACTCCACGTATCCGGCCCCCTCGAATCCACCCGTCGCCAGTGGGCAGTCCACACCGCCAACGGGGTTCTCCTGGCCGACCACATCGTGGTCACGCGCTGTGCGCAGAGCCAGTTGCGCCGGATGCTGGCCGAACTCGGGATTGCCATCGGCCAAAACCTGGCCGCGGCCATGAGGGCAGTCGGGATGCATCTTGTAGGCGTCGGCGAACTCATTACGCCCACCCCCAAGGAAGTCCTTCGGCAGGCCAAAGCAGTGGGTCAGGCGATCTCTTCCAAGGTTGCCCTCCCGGCAGGGCCAGGCCTGGCCACCGCCTAGCCGATCCAACCGGCACACCCTGCCCCACTACGCGGCAAAGGCGCGCCTACCCGCCGTCGTACGTCCATGTCTGGAACTTTTACGCACAAAACTTAACGCCAAAGGCCGGTGCCTTTGAGGAGTGATTCCTCAAAGACACCGGCCTTTGGACAGAAGCGTGAGGCTTATGCGCCAGCGCGTACGTAGGTCAGGGGACCCGTTGCGGTCAACCAGCTGATCGGGTGGATGCCCGTCTGGTTGCCGTTGATGCCACCGCTGATGGCCTGGCCGTTGCCGATGTAGATGGCGACGTGGCCGGACTGAACGATCATGTCACCGGGCTGGGGGTCGCTGACGACCTTGCCGTAGTTCATGAACTGCATGGGGCCAAGGTCACCAACAGGGATGCCTGCGGAGCCGAGAGCCCGTTCCACCATGGCGGTGCAGTCCTGCATGATGCCGATCTGGGCGTAAGCCGAGGCAACCATGGCTGCGTTGACGCCACCGACTGCCGGGGCAGCAGCAGCGGGAGCAGCAGCAGCCGGAGCGGCAGCTGCGGCTTTGGCGACAGGAGCCGTTGCAGCGGCAGTGGTGACTGCTGCCTTCTTGGCTACGGGAGCCTCAACGACGGGAGCCGGCTTCTCGATGACCGGAGCCGCTACGGAAGCAACGGCAGGGCGCTCGAAGTTGATGGTCGCCGTGGAGGCGGCGGTAACAACCTGGGTGGGAGCTTCGGAGGCGGTCTCTGCGACCGTGGCGGGGCTGGAGTCCCGCTGAACCGGAGCTTCAGCTGCGTGGGCGGCGATGGAGCCGGTCAAGACGAGGCCCGAGGCTGCTGCGATGACAGCTGCCTGGCGGCCAGCGCCGGAGGCGTTGCTGGCAACTGCCTTGGAGATGGAGATGAACGGATTAGGACGTACGCTGTCCGCCTTACGACGGCCGCGAAGAATGCGTGAAGACATGAAAGAGCCTCTCCCGATGCCTGCGAGGTTAGCTGTCGGATTCGGATGGGAGTCACCCGGTCACTATCCCCCGCTGTTCAGCGGAAGCTTCGTGACTTCACCCCAAGGCACGCTCGAAAGCGACCTAAAATGGGTTCCCCGTCTCTGCCGTAAGGTTTGTCTGCGAACGGATTCCGGACTGCGGCAGAGCTAGGCAATCAGGCCGGAAGTGCCCGCTACGTGGAACAGGCACAGGTACAACCGTACGCGATGATCACGCCGAAGTCACATTTAAGTAACGAGAACTACTCTTCTGGCGTGTCGCGGTGACCGTTTCGAGATATTCGCAGGTACGTAGAAAACCCTGTTATTCCGCGGGATTATCGCCATCCGCGTCGTTGGAAGCAGCGAGTTTCCTACGTGCCGTAACAGCCAGAAAGATAACGAGTCCGATAGCAACAACGGCCAGTCCCACGATGCTCCACGGGAACGGCTGGGAGGCATCCGCTGCCGGTTCGCTGGTGCCCGTTCCCGGCGCACCGGTACCGGCCGTCGGTACCGAGGCTGAAGGAGCCGAAGCAGACGGTGAGGCAACCGCCGAACCGCTTGCCGACGTCGCGCCTCCGGCTGCCGTGAACGTAAAGGTGCCCTCGATGGGGTGCGAATCGCTGCTGACGACCCGCCAGACCACCGTGTACTCGCCCGCGGGTGCGCCTTCGCGCAGCTTCTGGACAGCTTGGTTGTCAATGATTTCCACGGGACCGTCTGCCCAGTTTTCGCCGCCCGCCGTGACCGTTACGCCCGAACCGATGGCCAGCGGCCGGTTGTTGAACGTGATGGAGACCGACGCCGGGACAACAGTCACGCTGGCACCGTTGGCCGGCGTGGTGGATTCGGCGACGTCATGGGCGGACGCCGGAGCCGCGGAAAACAGCAAGGCCGACGCGAAGGCGAGGGCAGCAACGACGGCGGCCAGAAGCGGGCGGATGGTACGCATGGGGCGGTTTCTCCTAGTGTTGGCTTCCTTACAGACTAGGCGAATCGTCCGGGGCGCCCGTATCCGACCGCATAGGATTTGAGAGCACACTCCCCTCGATCCCCGGAGTCCTTCATGCTTAAACAAGGTTCTGCAGTCGACCGCTACTTCAAAATCACTGAACGTGGATCCACGTACTCCCGGGAAATTCGTGGCGGCTTCGCAACGTTCTTCGCCATGAGCTACATCGTGGTGCTGAACCCCCTGATCCTCTCCGGAGCGGACTCGAGCGGAGCGTCCCTGGGCTTCACGGCCGTCGCAGCCACTACGGCTTTCGTGGCGGGCATCCTGACCATCCTCATGGGCGCGTGGGCCAAGCACCCGTTCGCCGTTGCAACGGGGCTCGGCGTGAACGCGTTCGTGGCAGTCACCGTGGCCTCACACCCCGGACTGACCTGGCCGGACATGATGGGCCTCGTGGTGCTTTCCGGCGTCACCATGCTCATCCTGGTGCTCACCGGTTTCCGTACTGCGGTGTTCAAAGCCGTTCCAGAAGCCCTCAAGACGGCAATCGTGGTGGGCATTGGTCTCTTCATTGCACTGATCGGCCTGGTCAATGCCGGATTCGTGCGCCGCATCCCGGACGCTGCCGGCACCACGGTTCCCCTGGGGCTGGGCGTGGACGGCAAGCTCATGGGCTGGCCCACCCTGGTTTTTGCGGTGGGCCTGATCCTGACCATCGCCCTGGTGGTTCGCAAAGTCCGCGGCGCCATCCTGATCGGGATCGTGGTTTCCACCGCCCTGGCAGCCATCCTTGAATTCACGCTCCACATCGGCCCGAGCTTTGACGGCAAGAACGTCAACCCGCGCGGATGGTCGCTCGTGGCGCCCACGCTCTCCGAATGGGGCGCCCCGGACTTGTCCCTGATCGGCAAGGCGAACCCTTTCGGCGCGTTCGAGCACCTCGGTTTCATCGCTGCTGCTTTGCTGGCCTTCGTGATCCTCCTGAGCATCTTCTTCGATGCCATGGGCACCATGGTGGGCCTGGCAAACGAGGCCGGAACCGTGGACAAGGACGGCAACATCCCCAACGTGGACCGGGTCCTGCAGGTTGACGCCCTCGGCGCAATCGTCGGTGGCGGCGCGTCCGTATCGTCCAACCAGATCTTCGTTGAATCCGGAGCGGGCATCGGCGAAGGCGCACGCACCGGCCTCGCCTCGATCGTTACCGGAGTGCTGTTCCTGGTGGCCATGTTCTTCACGCCGCTGATCAACCTGGTTCCGTTCGAAGCCGTTGCCCCGGCACTGGTTGTCGTGGGCTTCATGATGGTTTCCCAGGTGGGCAAGATCGACTGGCAGGACTGGGGCGTCGGCATCCCGGCGTTCCTGACCATCGCCCTGATGCCGTTCACGTACTCCATCGCCAACGGCCTGGGCGCCGGCTTCATCTCCTACGTCCTGATCCGCACGTTCCAAGGCCGTGCCCGCGAAGTCCACCCGCTCATGTGGGCTGTGGCTGCCGCGTTCCTGCTGTTCTTCGGCATCGGAACCGTGGAAGAGCTGCTCGGGGTCAAATAGGGAAATCCGGGGTTTCAGACACGCGCGGTGCGGGGTGGCTGGTTTTCGCGTGCCCGTTCGGGTGTGCTTGAAGCATGGAAACCACCCTCGCCGTAGATGTCAGCCCCACCCCGTGGACCGGGCGCTTTGACGGCGACGGTGCCGGGCACCGCCGGTGGTGGCAGGCGGTAGCACCCCTGACGTCGCCCGCGCCGGCAACGGCCTCGCGTCCCGCCGTCGTACTTGGGTTCTGCAGCGACGCCGGAGTCCTCCGCAACAAGGGCCGCGTGGGTGCCGCGGCGGCACCGGCCGCCATCCGCTCGGCGCTGGGTCCGCTGGCTTTCCACCTTGACCGTGACGTATTCGACGCCGGCGATGTGGTTGTGGAGGACGACTCACTGGAAGCGGGCCAAGAGCGCGCCGGACGCGCCATTTCGGGACTGCTCGACGCCGGAAACCTCACTGTAGTGCTGGGCGGCGGCCACGAGACCGCGTTTGCCAGTTACCTGGGCGTGGCTGGCTCTGAAGCCGTTCGTGGGAAGCGACTGGGCGTGCTGAACCTGGACGCCCACTTTGACCTGCGCGACGAACCCACGCCGAGCTCGGGCACGCCGTTCCTTCAGATGGCCCACGCCGAAGCGGCCGCGGGGCGCGAACTGCAGTACGCCGTCGTGGGCATTTCGGAGCCGAACAATACGCGAACGCTCTTCGACACCGCAGACCGGCTGGGCGTGAAGTACCTCCTTGATGAGTTGTGCTCCCCGGAGGCCGTGGAGGTATTTGTTGCCGACTTCCTGGCTGGCGTTGACGCGCTGTACCTAACGATCGACCTGGATGTCATGCCGGCAGCAGTGGCGCCCGGGGTGAGCGCGCCTGCCGCTTATGGCGTGCCCTTGCCGGTGATCAGCGCAATCTGCCGTCAGGTCGCTGCGAGCGGGAAGCTGGTGCACTTGGACGTCGCGGAACTGAATCCGGAGTTCGACGTTGATTCCAGGACAGCAAAAGTAGCGGCACGTCTGGTAAACACGCTGCTCGCCTAGGCCCCTGTTGCCAGCCGCCTCCTCCGCTTAGCCTGTGGGGAGGGAAGGATGGCGATGCGCGAAACTCCTGTGCAGGACAAGTGGGCCTGGATTGCCGGGCCCGTTGCTGTGGTTCTGGGACTCGCAGCGCACATGGTCGCGGGCGGAAGCGCTCCGGCCATACCTGTCGTCCTGGCCTTCGCTGCGCTGGCTGCACTCGCCGCCCAGCTCATTGCCCGTTGGGTGCACGGGCCGCTGTTGTTGCTGCTGTTTTCCGGGCTGGCGCAGCAACTGCTTCACTTCGGCTTCGTCGCCTTCGGTGGCTTCTTTGCGGGCAGCGGGCTGCTGGACCACTTGCACAGCGGCCAGGTCTTGGGGGACGTGCCAGCAGGGGCCGCTCCCAGTGGGGGCTCCGTGCACCTCCTGCTGTACACCCACATGGCAGCGGCGATCCTCACGCTCTTGGTTGCAGCGGGAGTGGCGAAGCTGGCGGCGCAGAAACGAGCACAGCCGCTTCGAAGGGCGAACCACAGCCTCTGACCGCCCACCGCTTGTTGGGCCGTGTACGACAGCGGGGATGGGGTCGCATTAGACAGCTTTGAGGTCACGGGCAGCAACCTGCGGCAACGCTTCGTAGCCCTGCGAAAGCCTGCGAAATGAACTTTGATCCGGCTGCGCCCAGGCGCCTAGTGTCGTTTGCACGTGGTGTACCCGAGAGGCCAGGGAGCTGCCTGCAAAGCAGCGCACGCGGGTTCGAATCCCGCCACCACGTCTCGGGGGACCTGAGCCGGAAACCCCTTCGCGGGATGGCATTTGATGGCAACGTTCCGCTCAGGCATTGGCATTATTTGCCGTCTGGCGGGAGATTATTGGGCTGCGTCGAAGCCCGCCAGCAGGCGCCGTGATGCCGTAGCCATGTGCGAGCGCATGTTCTGTGAAACGGCGGACGCGTCCCGGGCAACAAGTGCCTCGTAGATGGCAGTGTGTTCGCGCAGGGCAGCCTCGGCGTGGCCTTCATCGGTCAGTGCCCGGTCCACCCAGATCCGCAGCAGCGAGCGGATGCTTTGGAGGAGTTCTTCCAGGACCATGTTGCCGGAGGCCGCGGCGATCTCGCGGTGGAAGGCCGCATCGGCTTCCACGAAGGCTGCGAGGTCGTCGAGGTTCCTCTCCATGACGTCAAGGTCGGCCCGCATCCGTTCCAAGGCTTCATCCGTGACCCTCAGGGCCGCCAACTCAACAGCCTGAACTTCCAGTCCGCTGCGCAATTCCACCAGCTCGCGGGTCCGCGGCTCCCCCAGCATCAATCCCCAGCTGAGCGTCCGCGGCAAAAGTTCGGAAACGCCGTCGCGCAGGTACGTTCCCGAGCCGGGACGGACGATCACGATCCCGAGGATCTCCAGGGCAGCGAGGGCCTCGCGGACGGCCGAACGTCCAACACCAAGTGAAGCCGCCAACTGCCGCTCTGCCGGAAGCCGGGTGCCGGGGGCGATGTCTCCACTCGTGAAGTAGGCAAGGAGGCGCTCCGCTACTTCGGACACAACGGAGCCCTGCTCCATGGGGGCAAGCGCGGCCGTCATGTGGGCCGCTGCTGCTGAGTTCGCTGACACCTTCACAGCGTAGCAACCGGATGACCAATCCCTGCGGCGACTAGTCAGAGCCCAAAAAACTTTAACCAGTCAACCGGTTGACCAATTTAGAATCCAGTCCTATGGTTTAAATCACAAGCTTCGCCATCGCCGGATCCCCGCCGGCCATGCCACGAACCAGCCCGGCGCATCCAGTGCAGGATCCGCAGGGACACCAACATCTAGGAGTCAATGTGGACACCACACAATCGGTGGTCGAAAAATCCGCAATTAAGAAGGTGGCAGTCCGGCTTGTGCCGTTCGTCGCCCTGATGTTCTTCATCAACTATCTGGACCGCACCGCCATTTCTTTCGCCGGCCCCAACGGCATGAACAACGACCTCGCCCTCTCAGCGGCACAGTTCGGCTTCGCCTCCGGAGTCTTCTTTATCGGGTACATCCTTCTCGAAATCCCCAGCAACCTGGCCCTCCACAAGTTCGGCGCCCGCCGCTGGCTGGCCCGCATCATGGTCAGCTGGGGCATCGTGTCCTTGCTCTTCACCTGGGTGGGCAACGTTGAGCAGCTCTACATTCTCCGATTCATCCTGGGTGTGGCAGAAGCCGGCTTCTTCCCCGGCGCCATCCTCTTCCTGAGCCTCTGGGTGCCGTCCAAGCACCGCAGCAAGATCCTGGCCCTCTTCTACTTGGCGCAGCCGCTCACCACGGTGATCGGTGCTCCCCTCGCAGGCGCTTTGATCCAGCAGCACGGAATGTTCTTTGGCCTCGAGGGCTGGCGTTTCATGTTCTTCGGAGTCGCCATCCCCGCGATCATCGTCGGCATCATCGCCTGGTTCTACCTGGCAGACAACCCCTCCAAGGCCAAGTGGCTTACCGCAGAAGAGAAGACCTGGCTGACCGGCGCCCTCGAAAAGGAAAAGAAGGAAACCGCCGCCAGCAACAAGCACGTCAGCGTTCGCACGGTGTTCGGCAACGGCCGCGTCTGGATGCTCTCCCTGATCTACTTCGGCTTCATCTACGGCTTGTACGCACTGGGCTTCTTCCTGCCGACCATCATCGCCGGCTTCGAAGGCCTCTACGGCACCAAGTTCGATGTGTTCCAGAAGGGACTCATCACGGCCATTCCGTATCTGCCGGCAGCCTTTGCCCTGTACTTCTGGTCCAAGGACGCCACCAAGCGCGGCGTGAAGACCTGGCACATCGCCCTTCCGGCCCTAATCGGCGGAGTCAGCATCCCTCTGGCGCTGTTCGCCGGATCCCCCGCGGCAACCATCGCCGTCATCACGGTCACGGCCATGTCCATCTTCGCGGCCCTGCCGAACTTCTGGACCGTCCCCACGCAGTTCCTCACCGGCGCAGCCGCAGCAGCAGGCATCGCACTGATCAACACGGTGGGCAACCTGGCGGGCTTCAGCGCCGGCTACATCACCGGCTGGCTCAAGGATCTGACGGGCGGCTACACGGTCCCGATGTTCGTCGTCGGCGGCTTCATGTTGCTCTCCTCCATCCTCATGGTGACCCTCAGCAAGCAGGGCAAGGCATCTGCTGGCACGCCTGCCGAGGCGCTGGACCCACAAGGGGCCGGGCAGCACGCGGAGCCGTAACCACCACAAGCAGGTTGTGCCCTTCCATCAGGGAGGGCACAACCACCACACTTCACACCCTTCAGTACAGCCCAGGAGATACCCCATGACCCGCCTCTTCAACGAGCCCTCAGCCTTCGCTGATGAAATGATCGAAGGCTTCGTCGCATCGCACGGCCGGTGGGTCCGGCGCGTCTCCGGTGGTGTTGCCCGCAGCACGCGGTCGACGCCGAACTCGGTCGCCTTGGTGATCGGCGGCGGCTCCGGCCACTACCCGGCCTTCGCCGGGCTGGTTGGCCAGGGCCTGGCGCACGGCGCGGCGATGGGCAACCTGTTCGCCTCACCCTCGGCACAGCAGGTCTATAACGTAGCCAAGGCAGCGGATAACGGCGGCGGCGTACTCCTGGGCTACGGCAACTACGCCGGCGACGTCCTGCACTTCACCCAGGCCCAGGCAAAACTCCGCGCCGAGGGCATCGATTGCAGGAGCATCGCAGTCACGGACGACATCTCTTCGGCTCCCCTGGCCGAGAAACACAAGCGCCGCGGGATCGCCGGGGACCTGACAGTCTTCAAGGTGGTGGCCGCTGCCGCTGAGGCCGGCTACTCCATGGACGCTGTGGTGGAGATCGCCGAGCGCGCCAATGACCGCACCCGTTCCTTCGGCGTCGCGTTCACCGGGTGCACGCTCCCGGGCGCGGACCACCCGCTCTTCTCAGTTCCCGAAGGGCGCATGGCCGTGGGCATGGGCATCCACGGCGAACCCGGCATTGCCGAGACGAACATCCCGACGGCGGATGAACTCGCCGAACTGCTGGTCAAGGACCTCCTTGCCGAGATCCCGGACGGCCTTTCCGTGGACGGCGCACGGGTGGTCCCGATCCTCAACGGCCTGGGCAGCGTCAAGTACGAGGAGCTGTTCGTGGTCTACCGCCGCGTGGCCCAGCTGCTCGCCGAGGCCGGTATCGAGGCTGTGGACCCGCAGGTCGGCGAGCTCGTGACCAGTTTCGACATGGCCGGCACCTCCCTCACACTGTTCTGGCTGGACTCCGAGCTCGAGGAACTCTGGCTCGCACCCGCGGACGCCCCGGCTTTCCGCCGCGGTGCGGTCAGCGCTCAAGCGCTCGACGCCGACCAGCTCACCATGGCCGCCGAGCAGCAATCCGTGATCCCGGACGCCAGCAAAGAGTCCAAAACCGCAGCGCCCACCATCCTCGCGGCCCTGGGCGCCGCCAAAGCCGTGGTTGACACCAATGTGGAAGAACTCGGCCGGATCGACGCGGTCGCCGGCGACGGTGACCACGGGATCGGCATGGAGCGTGGAATCCACGCCGCCGTCGCTGCTGCGGCAGACGCCGTCGAACGCGGTGCCGGGGCAGGGACCGCCCTGAACCTGGCCGCCGACGCCTGGGCGGACAAAGCCGGTGGCACCTCGGGCGCTTTGTGGGGCATGGCCCTGCGCGCCGTCGGACAATCCGTGGGTGACAGCGAGCGCCCCAGCGCCGTAGCCGTGGCCGCGGGTGTGGCCGAAGCGAAGCGTTCCATCATGGACTTCGGCAAGGCCAAAGTAGGCGACAAAACCTTGGTGGACGTCCTGTCCCCGTTCAGCGAAGCACTCACCGCGGCAGTTCAGGGCGGAGCAACACTTCGGGATGCATGGGGCGCCGCTGCCACCATCGCCGAGCAATCCGCCGAAGCGACCGCCAACCTGCTGCCCCTCATGGGCCGCGCCCGCCCGCACGCCGAAAAGAGCCTGGGAACACCCGACGCCGGAGCCGTCTCCATGGCATTGATCGTCCGGGCCATCCACAACACCCTCGCCGGGAATGCCGCCGGGAAGATCTCAGTAAAGGAAACAGCATGAGCACCAAACTGCGCCTGGTCATAGGATCGGACGACGCCGGATTCGAGTACAAGGAAGCCCTCAAGGCCGACTTGCAAGCGAACGGCCTCGTTGAGTCCGTCACCGACGTCGGAGTGGACGCCACGAGCCACACTCCGTACCCGTCCGTAGCCATCGCCGCTGCTGAACTGATCGCCGCCGGCAAGGCCGACCGGGCACTCCTGGTCTGCGGCACCGGCCTGGGCGTCGCGATCGCCGCCAACAAGGTCCCCGGCATCCGCGCCGTCACCGCCCACGATTCCTTCTCCGTTGAACGCTCGGTCCTGAGCAACAACGCCCAGGTCCTCACGTTCGGCCAGCGCGTGGTCGGGCTGGAACTCGCCCGCCGCCTGGCCAAGGAATGGCTCACTTACACCTTCGACGAAACCTCTGCCTCGGCCGAGAAAGTCACACTGATTAAGGACTACGAGGGTGTCACTTCCTGCTAAGACCACCGACGCGGCTTCCCGGCAACCACGTGCGGTGATCGGCGTGAGCCTGAAGATGTACTTCGGCTACCAGCGCTCCGTGGACTACTGCCGCGACATCGCCACCATCGCCTTCAAGCACCCGGCAGTGGTGAGCGGCGACATCGAACTGTTCGTGCTACCCACTCTCCCCGCCCTGCCCGAAGCAGCCCGGATCCTGGGCGCGGCCGGCGTTGGTACCGGAGCGCAGGACATCTTCTGGGAAGACGAAGGCGCGTACACCGGCGAGGTAGGCGGCAAGACCGTCGCCGAACTCGGCGGACGGTACGTCGAGGTAGGGCACGCGGAGCGCCGCAGGATCTTCGGCGAAGACGAACGGATCATCGGCCTGAAGACCGCGGCCACTTACCGCAACGGGCTCACCCCGGTGTTGTGCGTTGGCGAACTGATCGCAGGCTCCCCCGAGGAAGCCATCGCCCAGTGCACGGCCGAAATCGACGCCGCCCTCAACCGCGCCGCAACGCTCGGCCCCACAGACCGGACCATCGTGGCCTACGAGCCGCAATGGGCCATCGGCGCCCCCGAACCCGCAACACCGGAATACATCAGCGCCGTGGTCCGCGGACTGGACGAGCACCTGCGTTCCTTGCCCGGCCAGGAAGAGAGCCGCGTCATCTACGGCGGCAGCGCCGGACCGGGCCTCATCACGGAACTGGACACCGCCGTCGCAGGCTTGTTCCTGGGCCGCTTCGCGCACGATCCCGCAGCGCTGAAAACCATCCTGGACGAGACCGCCGCGCGCTTGGCCGCTAAGGCGGTGGCAGCATGAACGGCGCCTCCCAAAGCAGGATCGGCCTCAGCAGCTACGCGTTCTTCTGGCAGCTCTCGGACCAGGTCAGCCAGCCGCTGAGCATCCATGACGCGCTGCGTAAGGCGTCGGATATGGGCGTGGACCTCTTCCAGATCTGCGACTACGCGCCGCTGGAAGACATGAACGACGCCGGGCTCGCCGCCGTCCGCAGTACGGCGGACGAGCTGGGCATCACCCTGGAAGTGGGGACCAAGGGTATCCGTCCGGAGCACCTGGCGAAGTTCCTGCACATCGCCCAGATGCTGGGCTCGGACCTGCTGCGGACCATGTTAAACGTCTCCGGCCACACCCCGGACACCGAGGAAGCCGTCAGGATCTTCACCGGGATCCTGACGGAATTCCAGGCAGCCGGGGTGAGGATCGCCGTCGAGACCTATGAACAGGTCCCCACGGACCGGATCCTGGACGTCGTCCGCCACGTCAACAGCCCCTACCTCGGAATCTGCAGCGACCCCGCCAACACCGTGGCTGCGCTGGAGATGCCGCGGCAGGTGATTGACGCCGTCGCGCCTTATGTCCTGAACATGCACATCAAAGACTTTGCGTTCAGCCGCAAGCAGGGATGGGTCGGGTTCACGTACTCGGGCGCACCCCTCGGCGAAGGCCTTCTCGACTACGACTACATGGTCGAAAAGATCCAGCCCAAAGAAAGAAACATCAACCAAATCGTGGAGCACTGGCTGCCGTGGCAGGACTCCGAAGCGGAGACCATCCGCCTCGAAAACCAGTGGACCCAACAAAGCCTCGATTTCCTAAGGAGCAAGTGAAATGTCAGCAGAACAATTGACCGTCGCCGTTGTCGGAGCCGGTGGCAAAATGGGGATGCGCGTTTCCCGCAACCTCCAGAAGTCCACCCACAACGTCTTCTACAGTGAGAACTCCCCCGCCGGCCAGGACCGCGTCCGCGCCGAAGGCCGCGACATCACCGCCACCGACGACGCCGTTCCCACAGCCGACGTCGTCATCCTCGCCGTACCGGACACCGTCCTCGGCATCGTTTCCGAGGGCGTCGTCCCGCAGATGAAGTCCGGCGCGATCCTGCTGACCCTCGATCCCGCCGCCGCGTACGCAGGCCTGCTGGCCAAGCGCGACGACGTCGTCCAGGCGGTCGCGCACCCCTGCCACCCGTCCGTGTTCCTGGAGCGCACCACCAAGGAAGAATGGGCCGACACCTTCGGCGGCCAGGGCGCCCCACAGAACGTGGTCTCCGCGATCGACGAGGACGCACCCGCAGCAACCCGCGACGTAGCAGAAGCCGTCATCCGCACCATCTACGCACCCGTGATCGACGTTCACTGGGTCACCGTCAAGCAGCTCGCCATCCTGGAACCCACCCTGGTGGAAACCGTGGCCTGCATGATCGGCACGCTCCTCAACGAGGCACTCCACGAGACCGTGCACACCGCCGGCGTTCCCGAGGAAGCAGCCAAGGCCATGCTGTTCGGCCACGTCCAGATCGCCCTCACCAACGCCCTGCGCGGATCCAACCCGTTCTCCGAAGCCTGCGAAATCGCCATCCAGTACGGCAAGGACACCATCATCAAGGACGACTGGAAGAAGATCTTCGACGACTCCGAACTCGACGGCGTGATCGCCAAGATGCTCAAGCTGGACGCCGTCAAGCGCTAAGGCCTCCCATCCCTCCACCGAGGTGGCATTTGATGCCAATGTTTGGCTGGCAAAGTCATAGGGTCGTTGCAACGCTCTGATTGATGGAGCGTTTCATGGTCAAGTTGTTTCCTTCGGGTGCGCGTGCCGAGTTTGTTGATTTGGTGTGTGCGGGGGTCT
>NZ_JAJOHP010000069.1:0-24763 GCF_021109375.1 Arthrobacter sp. AK01 | reverse complement strand
CCCCCCCCCCACCCCTCGTCCCCCCGCCCGGGGCTCTGGGGGGGCCCCCCCCCCCCCCCCCCCCCCCCGCGTTGGGCGCCCCGCGCAAAAACCCCCCCCCGCGGGGGCCGGGCCCCCCCCCCCACCCCCCCCCTTCGGGACTGACGCAGTTAGACCTCGTCGGCCAGGGTGCCCAGGTAGAGCTGAATGACCTTGGGGTCCTTCATGAGCTCACGACCGGTACCCGTGTACGCATCCTTGCCCTGGTCCAGCACATAGCCGCGGTCGCAGATCTGCAGGCAGCGGCGGGCGTTCTGTTCCACCATGATGACCGAGACGCCGGCACGGTTGATCTCGTGGACCCTGAGGAAGGTCTCGTCCTGTTTGACGGGGGAGAGGCCTGCCGACGGCTCGTCGAGGAGGAGCACGGCCGGATCCATCATGAGCGCCCGGCCCATGGCCACCATCTGGCGTTCACCTCCGGAGAGTGACCCTGCCCGCTGGGCACGCCGTTTTCCCAGCTCCGGGAAAAGGCTGGTGACAAAGTCGAACCGCTCAGAGAAGTCCTTCGGCCGTTGGAACATGCCCATCTGGAGGTTCTCTTCGATGGTCAGCGCAGCGAACACGTTGTTGGTCTGCGGAACGAAGCCGACCCCTTGGGTGACCAGTTTGTTGGCCTTCAAACCCGTGAGGTCCTGCCCTCGGACCACGACGGTGCCGGAGTGGACCTTTACGAGGCCGAACATGGCCTTCAGGAGGGTGGACTTGCCGGCGCCGTTCGGGCCGATGATGCCGATCAACTCACCCTTGCGGGCCTCGATGCTGCATCCATTGAGGATGTTGACGCCGGGAATGTACCCGGCCACGAGGTTGGTGACTTTGACGACCGAATCGCCAGCGGGGGCATCTGCCGAGGCGGGCATTGCGGCGGGGCTGCTCATTTCCCATCCTCCTTCTTGGTTTCGACAATGTCGGAGAGGATTCCGGCGTCTTCAGTACCAACCACCGACTCTTCGTCGGCCTCAAGTTCTGCCTCGAGCACCTTAATGCCCTCTGCGTCGCCGAGGTCCACGTCGTGGTGGGCGCCAAGATAGGCGTCGATGACGGCAGGATTCTTCATCACTTCGCCCGGAGGCCCTTCCGCGACTACCTTGCCTTCCGCCATGACCACAACCCAGTCGGCAATATGCCGGACCATGTTCATGTCATGCTCCACGAAGAGCACGGTCATGCCCTCGGCCTTGAGGTTCTTGATGTGGTCCAGCAGCGACTGTGTCAGCGCAGGGTTTACGCCGGCCATGGGCTCATCGAGCATCACCAGCTTGGGCCGGACCATCAGGGACCGCGCCATTTCCAGGAGCTTTCGCTGGCCACCCGACAGGGAGGCAGCGTAGTCGTCCTTCTTGGCGTCCAGTTTGAACTTCTCCAACAGGATGTTGGCCTGGGCGGTGATCTCCTTTTCACGGCCTCCCCACATGCCCTTGAACAGGGCCTTGGAGAGCCGTTCACCTGGCTGGTCGGCTGCGCCGAGGCGCATGTTCTCCATGACGGTCAGCTTGCCCATCACTTTGGTCAACTGGAACGTGCGCACCATGCCCATACGGGCCACTTTGTAGGAGGAAACACCGGCGAGGCTGTTGCCTTCGAACTGCCACTTGCCCGTGTTGGGCGTGTCAAAGCCCGTGAGCAGGTTGAACAGGGTGGTCTTGCCTGCACCGTTGGGGCCGATCAAAGCGGTGATCTTGTGGCGCGGGATCTCGAGGTACTCGACGTCCACTGCGTTGATGCCGCCAAAGGACCGGGTGACGTCCTCCGCTACCACAATGGGATCGCGCTTCTTGCAACCGGGAGTGTTTTCCCCGACCGCGATGGGCCGCGAATCGGTCATGTAGTCGATATTTTCGGTATTGCGTTCGTTGGTCTCACTCATGCGAAAGCAAGCTCCTTCTTATTGCCGAAGACGCCTTGCGGGCGGAAGATCATCAGGAGCATCAGCGCAACGCCCACCAGGATGTAGCGCAACTGGCCGGCCTGGACGGTGGTCAGCCAGGTGACTGCCCCTGATTCGATAAGGCCGTAGAGCAGGCTCTGGGTCAGCGACAGGACAACCCAGAAGATCATGGCTCCGATGACCGGCCCCAGGACAGTGGCCATGCCACCGAGGAGGAGGCAGGTCCACAGGAAGAACGTCAGTTCCGTGCCGTAGTTGGACGGCTGGACAGCGCCGCGGGGGAGCGTGAAGATCATGCCCGCCAAAGCGCCCAGCACACCACCGATGATCAGTGCCTGCATCTTGTAGGCGTAGACGTTCTTGCCGAGCGAGCGCACGGCGTTCTCGTCTTCGCGGATGCCCTTCAGGACGCGGCCCCAGGGGCTGCGCATCAGAAGCCATACCAGCACACAGCACACGATCACGAGTCCCCAGCCGACCACGCGGATGAAGAAATCGCGGTTGTTCATGCCCATGTAGGACCCTTCGGGGAAGGGGTTCATGGCATAGAACGTGTTCTCAAACGCTGCCAAACCGTTGGCCGAGCCTGTCACACTGGTGAGCTGGTTGGTGGTGACCACGTAACGGACAATTTCCGCCGCCGCGATGGTGACGATGGCCAGATAGTCGGCACGAAGCCGGAGGGTGGGAATACCGAGGATGAAGGCGAAAATCACCGAGCACAGAACCGAGATGATCAATGCGAGGAAGAACGGGGCATCGAAGCTCAGGGTGGAGATGGCGAAACCGTAGGCACCAACGGCCATGAAGCCGGCCTGGCCGAAGTTCAGCAGGCCTGAGTAGCCGAAGTGAACCGCGAGGCCCAAAGCGGCAAGTGCGTACGCCGCCGTCGTCGGGCTGAACAATTCGCCAAGGGCGCTGGAGAAAATGAATCCGAAGTCCATGGCCCGCTCCTAACCCACACGCTCACGCCGGCCGAGGATACCCTGCGGTCGGAACAAAAGAACAACAATCATGATGAACAGTGCACCGACGTACTTGAGGTCGGCAGGAAGGCCGAACACGGTAGTCAGTTCCACGAAGATGCCGACGACGATCGAGCCGATCAGGGCACCGAAGACGGTTCCCAAACCACCCAGCGTCACGCCGGCGAAGATGAGAAGCAGGATCTGCGAGCCCATGTCGAAGGTGACACCTGGGCGGTAGTACGCCCACAGGATGCCACCGAGGGAGGCAAGGACACCGCCGACGATCCAGACAATGCGGATCACGGAGTCGACGTCGATGCCCGACGCGGCTGCCAGTGCGGGGTTGTCCGCTACAGCGCGGGTTGCCTTGCCAAGGCGGGTCTTCAGCAGGACGATGCCGATCAAGGCGATGACCACAGCACTGATGATCAGCGACCAGAGGTTGTTCGGCGAGATGGACACAGGCCCGATCTGGATCTCTGCGCTTTGCGCGCCGGGCAGCTGCTGTGTCGCGCCGCCGAAGAAGAACTGGATGACGTAGCGGATGGCCAATGCGAGGCCGATGCTGACGATCATCATCGGGACGAGGCCGGAGCCGCGCTTCCTGAGTGGACGCCAGAGTCCGGCGTCCTGGACGTAGCCGAAGAGCCCCCCGCCTACCAGTGCCAGCAGGATCGCCAGCCAGAAGGGGAGTCCGAAGCCGTTGAACATGAAGACGAGGACGGCGCCCAGTGTCACCATCTCGCCATGGGCGAAGTTGGTCAGGCCCGTGGTTCCGAAGATCAAGGAGAGGCCAACGGAGGCGAGGGCAAGGAGGAGGCCGAAGCTCAGGCCCGCAACAAGCCGGTTCAGCAGGTTTTGGCCAAAGTCTTGCTGTTGGACCACGATGCCCTCGCCAAAGGCGAAGATCACCGACAGGTTGGAGGTCTGGCTGAACGTGACATCGCGGGGATTGTCCTGGCCCTCGGCCAGTGCGATGCCCTCCGGCAAGGTGGAGGTATCCAGCTCGATGGTGTAAGTGCCCTGGACAGGAACACCGATGGTCCACGCTCCATTGGCTCCGGAGGTTGCTTCACCTTCGAACCCGTTGCCTGAGGCCTTGACCTTGACACCCGGTATGGGGGCCCGGGCGTCGTCGCGGAGGAAACCGCTGATGTTGTTCTGGAATGTCGTCGGTGACGGCGAAGGCGAAGGGGTGGTTGCCTGTGCCGAAGGGGCGGCGATCAGCAGGACGGCGATGAGGGCTGCGAAAAACGCCCCCACGACTCTCTGCAGTCCCTTGGACCGTCTGATGGACGGGTCGCGCAGTGTGCTTCTCAAAATGGAAACCTCCACAGTGGGGGTGGTCCCGGCTGCGCCTTTGCAGCCGGTGCGAACGGTAAATGGGGCTTGTGAACAGTTCTTGCCTAGCTGCCTCGATTGTGATCTAAGTCACCCATGTGTGGCCTATGTTACCGCTCGGTGGGCTGAATAAACGCCCAGTTCGGGGGTGCAAACATCGCGATCGGATAACAACTGTGAAGCTATAGGCAACTTGTGATGTAGCTGGGCTTAAGTAAACCTTTGTTGTTTGAGGGTGTTTCTAAACGGTCAGGCTGATACCCGTCCCTGCCACTCTGGCGTTTTCGTGTCACGGTTGCGTTTCGTCTGGGTGAACAAGGGAACTTTCCCTCCCGCGCGCGCGTGGTAATTGGTACCGTGAATTATCACTTAGCCCTTTTTCAGGAGGACACCCGCAATGGCACTTGGCGGAAACCCAGTCTTCAACGGAAAGAATTTCCGTGGAGCAAAGCAGGCCCCGCCTGTACCGCAGAACCCGTACGGCCAGCAGTTTAACCAGGCACCCGGCCGGGCGCCTGGCCAGGTGATGGACGGCCAGGCCGCTTGGTCTGCCCAGCAGCAGAACATGACCAACGAGCAACTGCAGCAGATGTACAACCAGCCCTCGGCTGGTCCCGCCGACACCGGGCGCATGACCTACGACGACGTCATCATGAAGACCGTCGCCTGCCTCGTGGTCCTGGTTCTTGGCGCCGGCGTCACGCTGTTCGTCGCTCCCGCCCTCTCCACCATGCTCATGATCGTTGGTGCGCTGGGCGGATTCGTTCTCGCCCTGGTCAACACCTTCAAGAAGCAGCCGTCACCGGCACTGATTCTCGCCTATGCCGGTCTTGAGGGCCTGTTCCTCGGCGGCCTCACCCGCATCCTGGATGGCATGTACCCCGGCGTCGGCCTCCAGGCCGTCATCGGCACGCTGGCCGTCTTCGGCGTCACCCTGGTGCTGTTCAAGAGCGGCAAGGTCCGCGCCACCCCCAAGATGGTGCGCTTCTTCATGATCGCCACCATCGGTTACGCAGTCTTCGCCCTGATCAACATGGTGATGATGTGGACCGGCGCCGTGCAGGAGCCTTTCGGCCTGCGCACCAGCATGACGATTGCCGGCATTCCGCTGGGTGTCTTCATCGGCATCCTGGCCATTGGCCTTGCAGCCTTCTCGCTGATCATGGACTTCACCAGCATCGAAGAAGGCGTCCGCGCCGGCGCCCCGGAGCGTTACTCCTGGGTTGCGGCCTTCGGCCTGACGGTTACCCTGGTTTGGCTCTACGTTGAAATCATCCGCCTGCTGGCAATTCTGCGAGGCGACGACTAACTCCACCGGAGTTCGTCACACCTGAAATGCCCCCGAAGAGTCTTCGGGGGCATTTTTGTGTCCGGGCCAGCCATCGGCCTAGCTCAGGCGCTCGAAAACCACGGCCATTCCCTGCCCGCCGCCAACACAGAGCGTGGCAAGCCCCAACGTTCCGTCCCGCTCCTTCAGTCCGTTGAGCAACGTGCTGGTCATCCGCGCACCGGTCATGCCAAAGGGGTGTCCCAGGGCGATGGCGCCACCATGGACGTTGAGCTTGGTGGGGTCGATGCCCAGCTCACGCGCACTTGCCACCACCTGCACGGCGAAGGCTTCGTTGAGCTCCACGAGGTCGATGTCGTTCATGGTCATCCCAGCCAACGCCAATGCACGCCGGGAGGACTCCACGGGCCCCATGCCCATCAGTTCGGGGGAGAGGGCGCTCACGCCGGTAGACACCACGCGGGCCAGGGGCTCCAGGCCCAGTTCGCGTGCCCGGGTATCGCTCATGACAACCACCGCCGCGGCGCCGTCGTTGAGGGGGCACGCATTGCCGGCGGTGACCGTCCCCTCGGGGCGGAAGACGGGCTGCAGCGCTGATACGGCGTCGAGGGTTACGCCCGCACGGGGAGAGTCGTCCCGCTCCACCACTATGCCGTCTTTGCGGGTGTACGGCGTGATGTCCCGGGCGTAGAAGCCTGAAGCGATGGCAGCCTCGGCGCGGTTTTGGCTCAGTACGCCCCACTCGTCCTGCTCGGTCCGGCTAATGCCGTAGCTGGTGGCGACGTTCTCGGCGGTCTGTCCCATGGAAAGGTAAATGTCCGGCAAGCGGCCGCCCAGTCGGGGATCGGTCCACGGAATGTTGGACGCTGCACGGGACGCCGTGCGTTGGGCCGCCGATTCGAAGAGTGGGTTGTGGTTGGCGGTATCCGTTTCGCCGGCGCCCGCCCAATTCTGGTATCGGGAGACACTCTCCACTCCGGCGGAGACGATCGCGTTGGCCTCACCGGATTTGATGGCGTGGAAGGCCATTCGCAGGGTTTGCAGGCTCGATGCACAGAAACGGTTGATGGTGGCCGCCGGAACTCGGTCGAGCCCCGCGAGGACGGCAACCACGCGGGCCATGTTGGACCCGGCTTCTCCGCTGGGTTCTGCACAGCCCAGGAGGAGGTCGTCCAGGCCTCGTCCGTCGTCCAAGGCGGGGTCAAAACCGGGGATCTTGGCGAGGGCGGCCTGCACCATGGCGGTTGCGAGGTCGTCGGGGCGTTCGTCCTTGAGCGAGCCTTTGAAAGCCCGGCCAATAGGGCTTCGGGCAGTGGAAACAATCACAGCCTCAGTCATGGCCACAGCTTACGCCCCCCCGCCGGGGGGGGGCGCGGGGGGGGGTGGCTGGAATGGGGGTTGACGTCAGGCCAAACGACGGGCGCCCGCCGCCGGAGTCACGGTGAAGATGTCCGGTGCGGTGTAGCCCGCCTCCGAGAAGGAACGCACGACGGCGTCCCGCACCTGCTGCTCCTGGCCCACTGGAGTAAGTGCGATGGCTGAGCCACCGAAACCGCCGCCGGTCATGCGGGCGCCGATGGCGCCGTTGGCTCGCGCGGTGTCCACGGCGAGGTCCAGCTCAGGGCAGGAGATCTCAAAGTCGTCGCGCATCGAAACGTGGCTGGCATCCAAAAGGCCACCGATGCTGGCGGGACCCTGGCTGCCCAGGACTTCCACGGTCTGCAGCACGCGGTCGTTTTCGGTGACGACATGGCGGACGCGTTTCAGCGTGGTCTCATCCAGCAACCCGGAGGCCTCCTCCAAACGTTCAACGCCGACGTCGCGCAGTGCTTTGACCCCGAGGATTTCGGCGCCCAACTCGCAGGAAGCGCGACGGGAGGCATAACCGCCGTCGGCGTGCGAGTGCGACACCTTGGTGTCGATGACCAGCAGCACGAGCCCTGAGGCCTCTGCGTCGAACGGGACCAGGTCCACGTGCTGGTCGCGGCAGTCCAGGAAGACGGCCTGTCCCTTGGCGCCGCGCAGGGAGGCTGACTGGTCCATGATTCCAGTGGGTGCGCCAACGTACACGTTTTCGGCACGCTGGGTAGCCAGCACCAGTTCCTCGGCCGGAAGGCCGGCTCCGGTCACATCATTCAGGGCGCTGATGACGGCGCACTCAATGGCGTGGGAGGAAGAGAGGCCAGCGCCCAAGGGCACATCGGAGTCGAGCAGGAGGTCGAAGCCGGGCACGTCGATGCCGCGCTCCTTCAATGCCCAGGCAACACCGAGCGGGTAGCGGGACCAGCCTTCTCCCGTGCCCGGCTCCAGCTCGGAGAGGTCAGCTTCCACCAAACCATGGCCACCGAACATGGACAGCAAGCGCACCGTGGAGTCGTCGCGTACCCGCAACGCCACTTTGGCGGTCTTGTCGATGGCGAAGGGCAACACAAAGCCTTCGTTGTAGTCCGTATGCTCGCCGATGAGGTTGACGCGGCCCGGTGCCTGCCACACGCCGTCGGGAGCTGCGCCAAATGTTTCCTGGAAGCGGGCGGCGAGGACGCCGGTATCTGTCGTGGTGGTCATGCTCGGGTGCCTTCCAGGGTCTTGGGCGATGCCGGTGCTGCGGCGACGCTGCGGAGGCGCTCCGCAACGGCTTCCGGGGTGGTGTCGTTGATGAACGCTCCCATGGCGGCCTCTGAGCCGGCCAGGTACTTGAGCTTATCGGCAGCGCGGCGGGGCGAGGTCAGCTGCAGGTGAAGCTGGCCCGCAGGACGAAGTGCCGGATCCAGCGGTGCTTGGTGCCATGCCGAGATGTACGGCATGGGCGTGGGGTAGAGGGAGTCGAGGCGCTTGAGCA
The DNA here is from genome assembly GCF_021109375.1 of Arthrobacter sp. AK01. Classification (NCBI taxonomy): domain Bacteria; kingdom Bacillati; phylum Actinomycetota; class Actinomycetes; order Micrococcales; family Micrococcaceae; genus Arthrobacter; species Arthrobacter sp. AK01. The sequence goes on along the minus strand of NZ_JAJOHP010000069.1, from coordinate 16,397 downwards.
GGTCAAGGTAGACGTGCGAGAGCTCATCGCGTTCTTCGCCCGTAAGGGCCGCAAGGTCAGGGACGCTGCGGTGGGGGACCAAATGGATTTCCAGGGGCCAACGCGCTGCAAAGGGGACGTAGGCACTGAAGTGTTCGGCCTCCAGCACCATGCGGCTGCCGTCTTCACGTTCGGCCCTGAGGAGCGAGGCCGCCAGCGTTTCCTTAGCGTCGACGCCGTCGTAATACTTCCGGGCCACGGCGCCAAGCTGGGCGGCGCGCGGCGTGACGTACGGGTAGGCGTAGATCTGGCCGTGCGGGTGGTGGAGGGTGACGCCGATGTCCGCGCCGCGGTTCTCGAAGGGGAATACCTGCTTGATGCCCGGCAGTGCGCTGAGCGCCTCCGTCCGCTGCGCCCAGGCCTCAATGACCGTGCGGGCGCGCGTCTCGCCAAGCTCAGCGAAGGAGCCCGTGTGCTCCGGGGTGAAGGCAACTACTTCGCAGCGGCCGTAGGCGGGGCCGGTAGTGCCATGGCCGCTGGTGCCCGGTACCGGGAGCGGGGGAATGTCGCCAAGGGCCGGCCCCAGTGACGGGAAGCGGTTCTCGAACACCACGACGTCATAGTCCGAGGCCGGAATTTCCGAAGGATTCGCTGCGGTCGTGGGGCAAATGGGGCACTGGTCGGCAGGGGGAAGGTGCGTGCGGGCCTGGCGGTGGGCCGCTACGGCCACCCAGTCACCTGACAGGGCGTCATACCTGACTTCGCCGGGCTCTCCGCGCGCCGGAAGCTCGCGGTGGTCCACCAGTGATTCCGGTGTTCGCTCCGGGGTTCGGGGGTCGTCGAAGTAGATCAGCTCGCGGCTGTCCGCGAGGCGGGTGCTGGTGATGCGACTCATGGATCCATCATTCCACAAGTGACCAAAAACGCATAGTTTCTAACAAAAGTTAACATTCGGGAATCGGGGCGATTTCCGTCATGCAGTACGGTATTGCCATGCCTGCCTCGCCATCGCCTGCTGAAAACGCACTCCAGTCCGAACCCCGCCGTTTCGCCACCGGCCGTCAATTCGAAATCCGTCGCGGCGATGCGCTCGCCGTCATTACCGAGCTCGCGGCAGGCCTGCGCCTCTACTCCAAGGGCGGCGTGCAGCTGACGGAAAGCTACGGCGACGAAGAGATTCCTCCCGGCGCCACGGGCATCACCCTGGCGCCCTGGGCAAACAGGGTGGAAGACGGCGTCTGGCACCTCGATGGCCGGAAGCAGCAGCTCGACATCACCGAGGTCCCACGCAACAACGCCAGCCACGGCCTGCTGCGCAACACTGCGTATTCCCTGGTGGACGAGTCCGAGTTCTCCGTGACGCTGGAGGCCACCGTTTTTCCGCAGCACGGCTACCCCTTCCTGGTAAGGCACCAGGTTCGCTACGAGCTGGATGAAGCTTTGGACCTCCGCGTCTGGCAGTCCTTGGTCAATGATTCCCAGGAGAGTGCGCCCTTTGTCCTCGGAGCGCATCCATACCTTCGCCTCGGGGACGTCGCCCCCGAGGACCTGGTCCTGACGGTGCAGGCAAAGACCCGGCTGGTGGCCGACGAGCGACTGATTCCCCGCAGCACCGCTGCGGTGGAGGGCGAGTACGACCTCTCAGCCGGTACCGCCGTCGGGAATCTGTTGATTGATGTCGCCTTGACGGACCTGACGTACGACGGCGGCGTGGCCCGCCACACGCTGACCGCGCCGGATGGGCGCAGCGTGAGCCTCGAGCAGGACGAGAACTGCCGATACGTCCACGTTTTCGTCACCGACACCTTCCCCGGCCGCTCCAAAGCAGTTGCCATTGAACCTATGACCGGCCCGGCGAACGCCTTCAACAGCGGCGACGGGCTGCGGTGGCTGGCCCCTGCTGAGACGTTCACGATGACGTGGGGGATCACCGCATCCCTCTAGGCGTTTTTATGCCTGCCGCGCGGGCCGGTTTCCCATACGGCGTGGCCTACGGAATTATGGGTTCATGACGCCAACACCGGACGCCAAATCCCGCTCTGACCGCCAAATTGCCGAAGACATCCCCTACGGGGTGCGCATTGCTGCTGCCTGGTCGTGGCGGGCAGGACTGATCTTGCTCATGATCGGCGCCTTGGTCTGGCTGCTGGGCAAGGTCAGCTTCCTCATCATCCCGGTCATGGTGGCTGCCCTTCTGGCCGGCCTGCTGTATCCGGTGGTGGCCTGGCTCCGCGGCCGCAAGGTGCCTAACGGGGCTGCCGTCGCCATCACCGTAGTGGCCTTCATCGGCGTCATCGCCGGCGCGCTCGCCCTGGTGGGAAGGCAGCTTGCCTCCGGCTTCGGCGAGCTCTGGCAGGAGGCCTTGGCCGGAATCCAACAGATCCAGACGTGGTTGGCAGATGGTCCCCTCCACCTGACGGCAGACCAAATCGACCAGTACATTGCCGATGGCGCCAACGCGCTGCAAAACAACAGCAGCAGCATCCTCAGTGGCGCCCTGTCCTTTGGCAGCACCGCCGGACACTTTGCCGCGGGACTCGTCCTGGCACTCTTCATCCTCATCTTCTTCCTGCTCGAGGGCAGCCGCATTTGGGCCTTCCTGGTCCGTCTCCTGCCCAGGACCGCGCGAAAGGCCACTGACGGCGCCGGGCGTCGTGGGTGGACGTCCATGGTCAGCTACGTGCGTATCCAAATGTTCGTGGCGTTCGTGGATGCTGTGGGCATTGGTGTGGGTGCGGCCATCATCCAGGTTCCCCTGGCACTTCCCTTGGCAGTCCTGGTGTTCATCGGCTCCTTCATCCCGGTAGTGGGTGCCCTTGTTACGGGAGCCATTGCGGTGCTTCTTGCGCTGGTAGCCAACGGGCCCATCAACGCGCTCATCATGCTGGCAATCGTCCTGCTGGTCCAGCAGCTCGAAAGCCACATCCTGCAGCCGCTGGTGATGGGCAAGGCCGTGTCGCTGCACCCCGTAGCCGTGATCCTCTCGGTGGCCGCGGGCTCCTACCTCGCAGGCATCCCGGGAGCACTGTTCGCGGTCCCGTTGCTCGCCGTAGTAAATACGGCGGTTCGGTACATTGCCGGGCGGACGTGGGAACATGATGAAGGATTGGGCGGTTTGGAGCTTCAACCGGCTACCGCTTCTGCGGGGCCGGCCGAAGACGCCAACTTCAAGGAGGTTCACCTCCCCAAGCCCGAATCCCGCCTCGGAAGAGGCATCGCAGGCAAGAACAAGGCCGCAGGACGCCCCTCTGCTGAGGACCCTGCCGCCGACACCACCAAAGGAGAATAGTCAGTGAATACCCTCGAAACCCTGCCCGTCACGCTGGACGATGTCCTCAAGGCGCAGGAGCTGCTCGAGGGCATTATTACCAAGACTCCGGTGGAGTCGTCCCGTGCCCTGGGCAGCCTCGTGGGCGGCAACGTCTTCTTCAAATGTGAGAACCTGCAGCGCGCAGGCTCCTTCAAGGTTCGCGGCGCCTACGTGCGCATGGCCCGGCTGACGGAAGACGAAAAGAAGCGTGGCGTGGTGGCGGCCTCCGCCGGTAACCACGCCCAAGGCGTCGCGGTAGCTGCGAAGAGCCTGGGCATCAATGCCCGCATCTACATGCCCCTCGGTGTTGCGCTTCCCAAGCTGGCCGCCACGCGCAGCCACGGCGCTGAAGTCATCCTGCACGGCCACAACGTGGACGAGGCACTGGCCGAAGCACAACGGTACGCCAACGAAACAGGCGCCGTCTTTGTGCACCCCTTTGACAACGTGGACGTTGTTGCCGGCCAAGGCACCATCGGACTGGAGATCCTGGACCAGATTCCCAACGTGGACACCATCCTCATGGGCGTTGGGGGCGGTGGACTGCTGGCCGGCGTGGCCGTGGCCATCAAAGCCAGGGCCAAGGAACTTGGCCGGGAAATCCGCGTCATCGGTGTCCAGGCCGAAAACGCGGCGGCCTACCCGCCGTCGCTGGCCGCTGACGCCCTGGTGCCGCTCAAGAAGGTCACCACCATGGCGGACGGCATCGCAGTCGGCCGGCCCGGACAGCTGCCCTTCAGCATCATCCGCGAGCTCGTGGACGATGTTGTCACTGTCAGCGAAGACTCCCTTGCCCGGGCGCTGATCTTCCTTCTCGAGCGGGCCAAAATGGTGGTTGAGCCCGCCGGTGCCGTCGGAGTAGCCGCGCTGATGGATGGCAAGATCGAGAACCCGGGGAACACCGCCGTCGTGCTGTCCGGCGGCAACATCGATCCCATGCTCATGCTCAAAGTCATCCAGCGCGGTTTGTCGGCCGCAGGCCGTTTCATGACCGTCCGCATGATGCTGGATGACCGTCCCGGTTCGCTGGCCACGATCGCGCGCATCATTGCCGAAAACGATGCCAACGTCACTGGACTGGACCACACCCGTTTGGGCGGTTCCATCAGCATGGGGGACGTCTCCATCACCATCAACCTGGAAACCAAAGGCCACGAACACGGGGAGCAGGTTCTCGGCGCACTGCGGGCCGAGGGCTTCCAGCCCATCGTGGTGCACTGACCGGAGGAGCGCACATGGTGCTTGGAACGCCTGAAGGTTCAAAGGAAGAGGCCCAGGAGTCCCTCGCCGGGCGGGCCAAGGGCGGACTGCTGTTCATGGGCGGCTTCGTGATCCTGCTCTACGTCATCGAGATCCTCAACACGTTGATGCGGCATGGCCTGAACTCCACCTTTGGCCTGCGCTCCCGCTCCATGGATGGCGTGCTGGACATCCTGACGTTCCCATTGCTGCACGCGAACTTCAACCACTTGCTCTCCAACACCCTGCCGCTGATCATTTTCGGCTTCCTGGTGTTTATGTCCGGCATCCGTGTGTTCATCACGGCACTGGCGTTCAGCTGGCTCGGATCTGGACTGGCGGTGTGGCTGATTGGCGGGGGAGGGGTGACCGTCGGCGCATCGGGCTTGGTGTTCGGATTCTTTGCGTTCCTGCTGGTTCGGGGCTTCTTCAACCGGAACTGGTGGCAGATCCTGCTCTCCGTGGTGCTTTTCATGGCCTACGGCAGCATCCTCTTCGGGGTCCTGCCCACTGTCATGGGCTACGTGTCCTGGCAGGCGCACCTCGGAGGTGCCGTCGGTGGCATCATCGCTGCCATCCTGCTCCGCCCCAAACCCAAGCTCACCCCCTAACCCAAGTAGGTGGGCCGTGAGGGGGGGGGTGGGGGGGGGGGCCGCCCGGGAGGCGGCCCCCCGGGGGGGGCCCCCCCCAAACCCCCCCCCCCCCCCCCCGGGGGGGGGGGGGGCGGCGTCGTGTATTTCAGGCCGGTGAGCCGCTGCTTAGGCGACGTAAGGCTTGGCGGAAACGATCTCCACCGGGATTTCCTTGCCGTTGGGAGCGACGTAGCTCAGGCTGTCGCCTTCCTTGTGGCCGATGATGGCGGCACCCAGGGGGGACTTCTCGCTGAAGACATCCAGATCCGAGTCCCCGGCGATTTCGCGGGAGCCGAGGAGGAACGTCTCTTCGTCGCCGGCGATGCGGGCAACAACCAGCATGCCCGGCTCAACGATTCCGTCATCAGCCGGGGCTTCGCCAACCTGGGCATCGCGCAGGAGTGCGGTGAGCTGGCGGATGCGGGCCTCGATCTTGCCCTGCTCTTCCTTGGCTGCGTGGTAGCCGCCGTTTTCCTTGAGGTCGCCTTCCTGGCGGGCAGCTTCGATCTTCTGGACGATTTCCGCCCGGCCAGCGCCGGAAAGGTGGTCCAGCTCAGCCTGCAAGCGATCGAAAGCTTCCTGGGTAAGCCAAGCCGCAGTGGCGCTATTGGTGGTAGACACGGATTTCTCCTCTAGATCTGACAATGCAAAAGACCCCGCCGAGATGGCCACTAGTGGAACTCAGTAACCAACTTAACGGGGTGAAGGTTTCATCCATTGTAGTAAATCCTTTGGACGAACCCAAACCGGTTGAGTCGTGGGTCACATGATTGTTATTTACCGCTGTCTACGATCCAGCAGCTGTCCACGACGCCGGAGACGGCCGGGGACTCGGTACGCAGGACAGTGCGTTGGACGGTGGTGCTGCCGCCGTCGGCACTCTCTTCGGGCTGGTTGGGCCCGATTTCCACAACCTTCCAGCCGACCACCGCGAACTTGGAGTCCATGGCCTTGATGGCGCATTTCGCGGTGGCTCCGGGGTACTTGGTGACTTGGTAATCCACTTCGGCCTGGGTGCCATCCACCGTGCTGTAGCCAATGTCCTTGAACGTAACTGGCGCCTGAGCCGACGACGTTGCGACCCATGCCGCGAACACAATCCCTATGACCAGTGCGACGATGACGATGTTCCGCTTGGTTTTGCGGGCCATGGCGCGCTTTTGACCGCCGTAGCGATTGGCTAGGCTGGTGCTTGCCGGTACTTGGGTGGCCGATAGGTCCTCTGAAGTCACCCGTCCAGTTTAGTGCCGATCCCGGCGCCCCATCACCGCCCCACCAGCTTGATACATGAAAGAGGAGCCGTCACGTGACAGCGTCCAGCAGTTCCGACCAGCAGCTGCGGCTGCTCGCCGTCCACGCCCATCCGGATGATGAGTCCAGCAAGGGCGCGGCAACCATGGCGATGTACGCCGCCGCGGGCGTGGACGTCATGGTCGCTACGTGCACGGATGGCTCACGCGGTGACATCCAGAACCCGGCCATGGAAACCGATCCGCATCCCAAGCGGGATATGGCCGGGGCCCGGCGCCTTGAAATGGCGAACGCGGCGTCGGTACTGGGAATCCAGCAGCGTTGGCTCGGATTTGTGGACTCGGGCCTGCCGGAGGGGGACCCCCTTCCGCCGTTGCCGCCGGGTTGCTTCGCACTCCAGCCGCTGGAGCGTGCCTCGGCGCCCTTGGTCAGGCTTGTCCGAAGCTTCAAACCGCACGTGATCGTGAGCTACGACGAAAACGGCGGTTACCCGCACCCGGACCACATCATGGCCCACAAAGTGGCTGTGGAAGCCTTCGATGCCGCCGGTGACCCTGAACGTTACCCCGGCATGGGGGAGCCGTGGGCACCGAGCAAGCTCTACTACGATCGCGCCTTCAGCCCGGAGCGGTTCCGGGCCCTGCACTTTGCGTTGGAAGAAGCAGGGTTGCAGTCTCCCTACGCCGAACGGCTTGCCGCATGGTTGGAAGCCGACGCCGAGGGCCACACTCCGCCGGTCCCCGGACACCAGACCACCACCCAGGTGGACTGCGGCGACTTCTTCGAAGCGAGGGATGACGCACTTCGGGCCCACCGGACGCAGATCGATCCGCTCGGTTTCTTCTTCGCAGTTTCACCGGATCTGCAGCGGACGGCATGGCCGTGGGAGGACTACACCCTCATCAAGTCCGCTGTCCCGTCCGAGCTGCCGGAGAAGGACCTGTTCGCAGGGATAAGATAGGACCGCCGGTAGTTTCTATCGCTCGTAGAAATTGCCGTATGGCCAACCAGCTTCCGGCTACGCGCTGCCTGTCGGCATGCATCAGCCCCCATAGAAGGTTTTGAACGTGCACCACTTGATTCTCGCCCTGACCGTCACTCCGTCGCCCAACCCCTCGGGCACGCTGCGTCCCGGCCTGTCCGAGGACCAGGTGACGCCGGGAACGTGGGGCTTCGTCCTCACGGCCTTCATCGTCATTCTCACCACGTTCCTGATTGTGGACATGGTGCGGCGGATCCGTCGTGTCCGGTACCGGGCGCAGGTAGAGGAAGCGCGCGTGGCTGCTGAGGCCGGCGACGCGGCAGATGAGAACGGCGACGCCGCTCCCGGAGCACGCTGACACCACCGGTAGAGGTTTGCCCTGGGCAAGCAATGCCCAGGGCTCGGAACCTTCGGCCCCTATCCTCGGAACCTAGCTCAGTACTGCCATCATGATCGCGATGAAGTGGGCTGCAAAAGCCAGCACCGTGAAGGCGTGGAAGAGCTCGTGGAAGCCGAAATGCTGCACGCTGAAGTTCGGTTTCTTGATCGCATAAAACACCGCACCTGCAATGTAGAGGGCTCCTCCGACGCAGATAAGGACCGCGGCAGCGGCGTTGGCGGCAAAGAACTGCGGCAAGTAGAACAACGCTCCGCAGCCCAAGGCGATGTAGACGGGAACGTACAGCCAGCGCGGAGCATGCGTCCACAGGATCCGGAAGAGCACGCCAATGATTGCCCCGGACCACACGAGCCACAACAAGGTGACAGCCTCGGAGCGCTCCAGCAAGGACCAGGCCAGCGGGGTGTAGCTGCCGGCAATGACCAGCATGATGTTCGTGTGGTCCAGCCGCTTGAGGATCATGCGGACTTTGGGGGACCAGTTCCCGCGGTGGTAAACGGCGCTGACGCCGAACAGCAGAAAGCCCGTCAAAGCATAGATGGAGGAGGTGATCTTGCGGTCAGTGGTAGGGGCAACCGTCACCAGCACAATTCCCGCTGCGAGTGCGAAAGGAGCGGCAACCGCGTGGATCCATCCCCGCCAGAGGGGCTTGGTTTCAAGGAGCTCAGCCATGATTAAACAATAACTTACGTTCCGGTAAGTTACTTCAGGGTAACAAGCGGCGAAAGGATTTTGACCGGCTTCTGCACCGGCCTGGCAGCTGGGGAAGGTAGCCTTGGATGTGCGCCGTCGTCGTACAAGCAAGGAAGTCAGGTGAGAGTCCGGTGGAGCTGCCCGGTTTCCTCTATGGCTTCTACGAGCGCAAACTCCAGCGAACACTCAAACAGGACCAGATCCCAAGGCACATCGGTGTCATGGTGGACGGCAACCGTCGGTGGGCCCGCCAGTTCAACGCACCCACGAGCCAGGGACACCAGGCCGGCGCAGACAAAATCCACGAATTCCTCGGCTGGTGCCAGGAGCTCGGCGTCAAGGTAGTCACGCTGTACATGCTCTCCACGGACAACATGAACCGCTCCGGTGAAGAGCTGGACCTGCTCATGGGCATCATCGCCAACACCATGGACCGCCTCGACGAAGACGAAGACGTCTCCGTCCACGCCATGGGCGCCCCCGAACTCCTCCCTGACTACTTGGCCGAGCGGCTCAACAAACTGACTGCCCGGACGCCTATCCAGGAAAAGATCCACGTGAATGTCGCGGTGGGCTATGGCGGCCGCCGCGAAATCGTCGACGCCGTGAGGGAACTCCTGCACGACGCCGTCGCCAAGGGACGCACCATGTCCGACGTCGCAGATGAACTTTCGGTGGACGACATCTCCCGCTTCCTCTACACCCGCGGCCAGCCGGATCCGGACCTGGTGATCCGCACCTCAGGCGAGCAGCGGCTCTCAGGATTCCTTATGTGGCAAAGCGCCTACAGCGAGTTCTACTTCTGCGAGGCCCTGTGGCCCGCCTTCCGCAAAGTCGACTTCCTGCGGGCGCTCAGGGACTATGCCGGACGCCAACGCCGCTACGGAACCTAGGGTGCGCTCCGGTTCACCAAAATTTAACGATCCGGACATGCGACTTGCCGACCGCGGATTGCGGAAATGAATGTGGCGGGGATTACGTTAATCACATCAGCAGGCAAAACCGCCCGCTGATCGGGGAGGCCAGTATATGGAGCGGACTATCGCACCAGTTACAGGGGAGGCCACGCCCGGCCTTCCGGCCGAGCCGCTTCACCATTAGGCCGGGCGAACTGCCCGGGGCTGGAGTCGATGTGGCTATTTCTGAGCAACTGCCCGCAATGGTTTCCGACGGGGAAAGTGCAGCTACCTCTCGCACCAAGCGGGTCTCACAAAAAGGGCGGACCGCAACACCCGCCACAGGCCGCAGCTACGTGATTGATACGTCCGTCCTGCTCTCCGATCCACACGCGCTGTTGCGCTTCGCCGAACACGAGGTCATCGTTCCCATCGTGGTCATCAGTGAACTGGAAGGAAAACGCCACGATCCCGAACTGGGCTACTTCGCCCGCAAAGCACTAAGGCTCCTTGACGACCTCAGGATCGAACATGGCGGCCTGGACCACTCCATTCCCCTCGGAAAAGATGGCGGCATGCTCCGGGTGGAAATGAACCACATCTCCCCGGACGTGCTGCCGGCAGGATTCCGTGGAGGCGACAACGACAGCCGCATCCTGGCAGTGGCCAAGAACCTGGCCAACGAAGGCCACAACGTCACCGTGGTTTCCAAGGACCTCCCCATGCGCGTCAAGGCGTCCGCCATGGGACTGCAAGCTGACGAGTACCGCAACGAACTCGTCAAGGATTCCGGCTGGACCGGTATGGCCGAGGTGGAAGCCAACGACGACGAAATCACCACCCTTTACGGGCACGAACCAGTCTTCATCCCCGCAGCCGCCGAACTACCCGTCAACACCGGGCTGGTCCTCCTCTCCAACCGGGGCTCCGCCTTGGGCCGGGTGGGCGCGGACAAGCAGGTCCGGCTCGTGAAAGGTGACCGGGATGTCTTCGGACTCCACGGACGCTCAGCCGAGCAGCGGCTGGCGATCGACATGCTCATGGACCCCGCCGTCGGCATCGTCTCCATCGGCGGACGGGCAGGCACAGGCAAGTCCGCGCTGGCCCTCTGCGCGGGCCTTGAAGCCGTACTGGAACGCCGGGAACACCGCAAGGTAGTGGTATTCCGCCCGCTGTACGCCGTGGGCGGCCAGGAACTCGGCTACCTCCCAGGATCCGAATCCGAAAAAATGAACCCCTGGGCCCAAGCGGTGTTCGACACGCTGGGTGCGCTGGTCAGCCAGGAAGTCGTGGAAGAAGTCATGGATCGGGGGATGCTTGAAGTCCTGCCACTGACCCACATCCGGGGGCGGTCGCTGCACGACGCCTTCGTGATCGTCGATGAAGCCCAGTCGCTTGAGAAGAACGTGCTCCTCACCGTCATGAGCCGCATCGGCCAGAACTCCAAGATCGTCCTCACCCACGACGTCGCCCAGCGCGACAACCTACGGGTCGGGAGGCACGACGGTGTTGCTGCGGTGGTAGAGACGCTCAAGGGACACCCCTTGTTCGGGCACATCACGCTGACCCGGTCAGAGCGCTCGCCGATTGCTGCCCTGGTCACGGAACTGCTCGAAGGGGCTGAAATCTAGTCTCTACAAGTGATCCCACGGGCGGGGGCGGGGTGCGCGGGGCGGCGCCCCTCCGCCGTCGCTTAGACACGGGCCATAGGGACGGTCTGCGGTCGCTGGGCGACCTCCGACGTCCGATGGCCCGCGATGCGCTCCTCTCCGACGGACCGCAGCACGGCTGGTTCGTCCTGCGACTAAAGCTTGAGGTACGTTTTCAGCTCTTCGTGGCCTTGGACTTTCAAGGTCCAGTTGGGGCGTTTGAAGGTGGTGGGGGTGAGGCGGACTCTTTGGACGTCCTGGACGGTGTCGCCCCAGCCGTCGCGGAAGATGCCGTTGGGTTCGTAGCCGAGGCTGGTGGAGACGCCCAGGGATTGCTGATTCCAGATGGCCGCTTCGGATTCGGCCACTTCCGCGTTCAGGTAATCGAAGGCGTAGCCGACGACGGCGGCGCGCATCTCCTTGCCGAAGCCCTGGCCTTGCGCGGACTGCTTGAGCCAGGAACCTGTGCTGGCTGTCTTGAGGGTTTTGAAGTTCTTGGCCCCGATGTCCTGGACTCCCAAGAATTCGTCCCCGTGCCAGACAGCAAGGAGCAGCGTCCAGGATTCGGGCGTGAAGTTGGCCCTGCAGCGCCAGTACCACTGGGCCATGTTGGGGGCCAGCTCGTCCTCCGGCAGTTCCGTCCATGGAGTGCTGAACGGGCTCTTGCCCGGCTGGTGGACGCCGGATCGGGCTGCGGCCACGGCGGAGGGGATGTCTTCGTCGAAAACGGGACGGATGGTCAACCTCGGGGTGGTGAGGGTGAGTCCGAACGGGGGCCAGAGTTCTGCCAGCGATGTCATCGCCGTAGCTTAGCCCGGAATCCGTCTGAACCTCAGGCCGCGGGGCCGATGTCCCATGAGATGTGGCGCCGGACGTCGGTGAGGTTCATGGACTCAGCCAGGAAAAGGTCGTCCAGCATGTACTCATCGACCGCGAGGATCTTCAGCCAGTGGCCTTTGCCGGAGGAGTCCCCGTCGAGGCTCTGGCTCGCAACGCAAACTCCCGTGCCGGCGTCGATCCTTATCAATGTCCGGCCAGGGTGGGCGAGGGGCTCGGCCGGATCAGAGGGCACATAGGTCCTGCTGCGGGTCACGACGGTTTCCAAGGCAGGGCGGCCCTCGTGGTCCACCTGCCGTGGTTCCTCCAGGAAGACCCGGTTGGTGTCCGGGAATTCCAGCGGCACAGGTGCATTGCCTGCCAGTTCCACCGGGTCCAATGCGGCGGCAAGGCGGCCGTTACCGAAGGAGGGCTCGCCGTAGGCGGCCTCCGGGCGCCGGCGGACCAAGCCGGCGTCGTCATAAACGGGGGTCACCAGGTGGGCTGGAAGCAACCACGAACGGCGTGTGGCGGACACGTACAGACCATCCCGGGAATCGTTGATGCCGGTGGTGCTGTGCAGTAGCTGGCCATCCGTTGTCTCCAGGCGAAGGGCGCCCGGGCGCCGCAGCCAGGCGCGGACCATGCCGGCCCCCGTCCCGGGCCGCTCCAAGTATTCGAAGCGGAGGCTCGTCCACTTCCACGGCGAAGAACGGCAGAGATTCCGGAATGTGGAGGACATGTCGAAACCCGGTCCAGCTGTACTGTAGTGCCCCATATCCACAGTTTACCTAGGGGTTCACGCGGCCCCGGGGCGAAACCGGATAGCATCCGAGGGTGATCCGACGACTCTCCGAACTCTGGGATGCCACACCACTGGGCTTCTGGCTCGTGATGGTCGCTGCCCTCTACTTTGTGGTGATGGCTGTCCGTCTCACGGTGATTGACGTGCGGAGCCACCTATTGCCCAACCGCATCGTGTTTCCGTCGTACGCAGTGGCCGGGGTGCTCCTGCTGGCCGCGGCGCTGGTGGCGTTCTTCTCTGACGCTGGCCCGGCTGTTGGCGCTGTGTTGTTCGGCGTGCCGGGCCTTGGAGTAATCGCCGGCGGCGCTGTCCTTTGGCTTTTCTACTTCGTGCTGCGCCTCATTCACCCGCCGGGAATGGGCTTCGGCGACGTCAAACTCGCTGGAGTGCTGGGCCTCTACCTGGGCTACTTGGGGTGGACCCATGTGTTCGCGGGGACCTTCGCCGCTTTCATCCTGGGCGGGCTGTGGAGCCTGGTCATCCTGCTGTCACGGCGCGGCACACTGCGCTCGGCCATTCCGTTTGGCCCGTTCATGCTGGCCGGCGCAGCGGCTGCCATGGTGGTCCTGCCGGCGTGAGGCTCCGAGCCGATGCCAACTGCGGCCAAACTGCAACGCTCCCCGTCTTCTCCACGTTCACCGGGCCGCGGCATGCTTAGCCCAGCGAATGTTATGACGCGCCAGGAGAGGTCGCGATGCAGCGGATCAGGGTGAGGGTACGTTCCCTGCCTTGCGTGCCATGGATTCACACGCCACCATCGAATTGAAGGAAAGCTGAGACCATGGGTGCACCGGAATTCGTGCTCAAACTGAGGGAAAAGATCGGCAACGACCCCCTATGGCTGCCCGCCGTGCGGGGAGTGGTCTTCGATGACGAAGGCAGGGTTTTGTTGGGCCAGCGTGCCGACAACGGCCACTGGGCCCTCATCACCGGAATGCTGGAGCCCGGGGAACATCCTGCGCCCGGGCTCGTGCGGGAAATTTTCGAGGAAACCGCGGTGGTGGCCGAGACCGAGCGCATCATCGGCGTCGGGGTTGTGGGGCCGGTGACGTTCCCCAATGGCGACGTGTGCGACTTCCTGGACATCACGTTCCGGTGCCGGTATGTGTCCGGGGAAGCACGGGTCAACGACGACGAATCACTGGCCGTCGGGTGGTTCACGTTGGACGACCTTCCGGACATGAGCGCCGGGAACCTGGAAGCGATCAGGCTTGCCACGGAGCCCGAAGGCCCCGTGGCATACCAGCTGGAGGACTGAACCTACTGGCGCCCAGCGTCGGCATGGTCCTTGTCGAGGCTGTCCGACGCCGCCAGATCAGCTTCCAGCTTGGCGGTCTCCAAGCGTTGTGCTTCAAGGCGGTCAGCCTCGGCGCCTCCCACAGCCTCACCGCGTGCCACCATGCCGGCGGTGTCGGAGAGGGGGATCTGCTTCAGCGTGATCGCCAGGATCAACGCGATGGCGATAAAGGGCACCAAGTACCAGAAGACGGGCGCCAGGGAGTTGGCGTAAGCGTTGACGATGGCGTCGCGCAACTGTTCGGGCAACTGTGCAAGCGCCTGGGGATCCAGCGTGCTGGTGGACTGCGAGGCCTGCTCCGCCGAAGCACCGGCGCCGGTGAAGGCTTCGGTCAGCGACTCGGCAAGGCGGTTGGTGAAGATAGCGCCGAAGACGGCGACACCCAGCGATGCACCCACCTCACGGAAGTAGTTGTTGGTGCTGGTAGCCGTGCCGATCTGGTCAGCGGGAACGGAGTTCTGCACCACCAGGACGATGACCTGCATGATCAGGCCCAGGCCCGCGCCGAAAATGAACAGTTGCACGCAGATGACCCAAAGGGGGGTGGACGCCGCCAGCGTGGTCAGCCACAGCATCGCAGCGATGGTGAGCGCTGCCCCGAGGATGGGGAACATCTTGTACTTGCCGGTCTTGGAAATGCGGATACCGGAGTAGATGGACGTGCCCATCAGGCCAACCATCATGGGCAGCATCAGCAGGCCGGACTCAGCCGCGGACGTTCCCGAGGACATCTGCAAGAACGTGGGAACGAAGGCGATGGCGGCAAACATGCCCAGGCCCAGCGTGAAACCGATGGCCGTTGCATTGATGAAGATGGGGTTCTTGAACAGGCTCAGCGGAATGATGGGGTCCTCGGCGCGACGTTCAACCATCACGAAGGCAAAGGCCGCCAGGACCATGCCTGCGCCAAAGGCCCAAGTGAGGGGTGAATCCCAGCCTTCGTCTTTCTTGCCACCGAAGTCGGTGAAGAAGATGAGGCAGGTGGTGGCGGCGGAAAGGAAAAGGACACCAAGGATGTCGATCTTCTTTTCGGCCTTCTTGTTCGGCAGCGTGAGGGTGAACCACGCAGTGATGAAAGCCGCGATGCCAATGGGGATGTTGATGTAGAAGGCCCATTCCCAAGTGAGGTGGTCCACGAAGAAGCCACCAAGGAGCGGACCGGCCACAGCGGAGAGGCCGAAGATGGCGCCCAGCGGCCCCATGTACTTGCCGCGTTCCTTGGCGGGAACGATGTCGGCGATGATGGCCTGCGAGAGAATCATGAGGCCGCCGCCACCCAGTCCCTGGATGGCACGGAAGATCACGAAACCCCAGAAATCGGTGGCAAACGCACAGCCCACGGAGGCGAGGGTGAACAGGGCGATGGCAACAAGGAACAGATTGCGTCGCCCGAGGATGTCACCGAACTTGCCGTAGATGGGCATCACGATGGTGGTGGCCAGGAGGTAGGCCGTGGTGATCCACGCTTGGTGCTCCACTCCGCCCAGCTTGCCCACGATGGTGGGCATGGCGGTGGAGACGATGGTTTGGTCGAGGCTGGACAGGAGCATGCCTGCGATCAGCGCCGAGAAGATGATCCAGATACGTTTCTGGGTCAGCAGCAATGGTTCGGCTGCCTTCGAGAGAGTACTCATGCGGGGTCCTTCGAGGTTTCAAGGGTGTTGGGGCCCAGTTGGTGGTTCGTGGCCAGCGGCTGGGCAAAGAGTTTGCGCGCGGCGTTGAGGTTCTGCTCCAGAATCCCGCGGTAAGGGCGCGTGTTGTCCTCCGAGAAGAACTGCTGTGCCGTCTTCTTGGAGACAGCACCGAACAACACAGTGGCCGTCATGACTTCAGGGTGTTCGGGATCCAGGCCCTCGCGGGCGGCAACGAGCCCTGCGAATTGGCGTTCGCGGGCCTCCCCTTCAAGGGTGATCCGGGCAAGCAGCTGCGGCTCGGCCGTGATGGCAGCAATGAACTGCTGGACTTCGGTGCGGCTGATGGATGAACGCTCCATCAGGGTCACCGTGAGCACGTGCAGCGCTGCCAGGAGCGTGTGAGAGATGCTGTCAGGCGTGCGGGAGGGATTGCGGTTGAAGGCCTCCAGTGCCTCTTCAGGCAGTTCGTCGGAAAACGAGCCGATGACGGCGTCTTCCTTGGAATGGAAATAGTTGAAGAAGGTCCGGCGTGAAATCCCCGCCGCTTCGCAGACTTCTTCAACAGTGAAACCGTTGAGGCCGTGCTCCGCGGTCAGGGAACGCGCGACGGCGGTAATCGCCGTCCGCGTGGCGGCCCGCTTGCGCTCGCGGAGACCACCGTCGATATTTGCACTATTGCTCACAAAGTAAAGTTTTGCACTCCTGATGTAAAAGTGCAAAAAGATCGCGGTGTGCTGTTGCTCATAGTTCCGGTGCGAACATCGCCGGGTACGCCGCCCCGGGGCCGGGGTGGAGGGGTGGAGGGGGAGGCGGG
>NZ_JAJOHP010000068.1:0-25512 GCF_021109375.1 Arthrobacter sp. AK01 | reverse complement strand
GTCCGTCCCTTCCATCCTGGGCTGCATCCTCGCCGTCTGCGTCCTGGCTGCGGCGAGTGCGGCGCTTGGACTCCGGAAGGTCGGGGGGGGGGGGGGGGGGGGGGGGGGGCGCGCCCCCCCCCCCCCCCCCCCCCTCCCCCTGATGACATCAGGGATTACTTCGCGTCGACGCCGACGGGTTCAGTCCTGGCAGCCGGTGCGGCCTCAGTTGCAGGCGGCGTGGTCTTCCATTTGAAGCGGCGGCCCATGGAGGACCCTCCACCTGCACCGGTCCGGTTCTTGTTGAAGATGTCGAAGCCGACGGCAAGCAGGAGCACCAGGCCCTTGATGAGCTGCTGATAGTCCGTGCCCAGGCCAAGGATGGACATGCCGTTGTTCAGGACGCCCATGATCAGGCCACCGATCATGGCGCCGGCCACGGTGCCGATACCGCCTTGGACCGCGGCGCCACCGATGAAGGCAGCAGCAATGGAGTCCAGTTCGAAGCCGGTGCCGCCCGCGGGTTGCGCCGAGTTCAGGCGTGCCGTGAACACCAGTCCGGCCAACGCGGCGAGGACGCCCATGTTGACGAACAACCGGAAGGTGACCTTCTTGGTCTTGATGCCGGAGAGCTCGGCTGCGTGGAGGTTGCCACCGATCGCATACGTGTGGCGGCCGAAAACGCTGTTGTTCATCAAGGCCGAGTAAACAATCACCAGGACAGCCAGGACGATCAGGACGATGGGTGTACCGCGGTAGCTGGCCAGGAGGAAGGTGATGATGAGCATCAGGATTGCGATGAACCCGTTCTTGACGGCGAACCAGGCCATGGGCTCATTCTCGAGGTTGAACTTGCGGCGGACCCGGCGTTCCTTCAGGGCCTGGAAGAGGATGGCTGCGGTGCCGCCGACGCCGAGGATGACCGTGAGCCATTCAAGGACGGAGGTGCCCCCGGAAATGTCCGGCAGGAAGCCGCCGCCCAGTGCACGGAGTTCGTTGGGGAACGGGGTGATCTGCTGGTTCTTGAGGGTGATAAGTGTCAGGCCACGGAAGATCAGCATTCCGGCGAGGGTGACGATGAAGGCTGGAATCCCCACATAGGCGATCCAGTAGCCTTGCCATGCTCCCACCAGGGCACCGACCAGGAGGCAGGCCGGGATGGCAATCCACCACGCCCAGCCCCAATGCACGATCATCACGCCGGCTACGGCGCCGATGAAGCCTGCGATGGAACCGACGGAAAGGTCGATGTGCCCGGCGATGATGACCATCACCATGCCTATGGCCAGGATCAGGATGTAGCTGTTCTGGACCACCAGGTTGGTGACGTTCTGCGGCTGCAGCAGGATGCCGTCGGTCAGGACCTGGAAAAGGATGACGATCAGGATCAGGGCGACGAAGATGCCAACCTGGCGGAGGCGGCTTGTGAGGAAGCCAAGGGATTCTCGTAGGGCGGACATGTTCGCTATTCCTTCTCTTTGGTCATGAAGTGCATGAGGGTTTCCTGGGTGGCTTCGGCGATGGGGACCTCGCCGGTGATGTGGCCTGCTGACAGCGTGTAGATCCTGTCGCAGATACCCAGGAGCTCCGGAAGCTCGGAGGAGATCACAATGACGGCCTTCCCGGCAGCTGCGAGCTCCGCGATGATCGTGTAGATCTCGAACTTGGCGCCGACGTCGATCCCGCGGGTTGGTTCGTCCAGGATCAGGACGTCGGGGTCAGAGAACATCCATTTGCTCAGCACTACTTTTTGCTGGTTTCCGCCCGAGAGCTTGCCGGTGATGGCAGCGACGGACGGCGCCTTGATGTTCATGCTCTTGCGGTATTGGTTGGCTACGGTGGTCTCTTTGTTGCCGTCCACCCAGCCGCGCTTGGACAGCTTGTTCAGCGCTGCCATGGAGATGTTCCGCTTGATATCTTCGATCAGGTTCAGGCCGTAGTGCTTCCGGTCTTCGGTGGCGTAGGCGATCCCGTGTTCGATGGCGTCGGAGACGGTGGACGTGTTGATCTCCTGGCCGTATTTGTAGACCTTGCCCGAAACGGCGCGTCCGTAGGTCCGGCCGAAGACGCTCATGGCAAGTTCGGTCCGGCCGGCCCCCATGAGCCCGGCCAAGCCCACTACCTCACCCCTGCGGACGTTCAGGCTGGCGTTGTTAACCACTGTCCGCGCGTGGTCCTGCGGATGCTGCACCGTCCAGTCCTCGATCCGGAGGACTTCCTCGCCGATGTTGGGTGTTCGGTCCGGGTAGAGGCTCTCAAGGTCGCGCCCGACCATTCCACGGATGATGCGTTCCTGCGTGATCTGGCCTTGGTCCAGCCGCAGTGTCTCAATGGATTTGCCGTCGCGGATGATGGTGACGGCGTCGGCCACTTTGCGGATCTCGTTGAGTTTGTGACTGATGATGATGCTGGTAACGCCCTGGCCCTTGAGGTGCAGGATGAGGTCCAGCAAATGGTCTGAATCTTCATCGTTCAGCGCTGCGGTGGGTTCGTCCAGGATGAGGAGCTTGACCTCTTTGGACAGGGCCTTGGCGATCTCCACCAGTTGCTGCTTGCCAACGCTGATGTGTTGGATGGGCGTGACCGGGTTTTCGCTGAGCCCCACGCGGGCCAGCAGCTTGGCAGCTTCCAGGTTGGTCTTGCGCCAGTCCACCCAGCCTTTGTTGGCCAGCTCGTTGCCCAGGTAGATGTTCTCGGCGATGGACAGGTACGGGCTGAGGGCCAGTTCCTGGTGGATGATCACGATGCCGCGCTTCTCGCTGTCCGTGATGCTTGAAAATTCGCAGGGTTCGTTCTCGAAGAGGATGTCGCCGTCGAAGGTGGTGTTCGCGTAGACGCCGGAGAGCACCTTCATCAGGGTGGACTTGCCGGCGCCGTTCTCACCACAAATGGCGTGGACCTCGCCTCGGTTGACGTCCAGGGTGACGTCCTGGAGGGCTTTAACTCCGGGGAAAGTCTTGGTGATTCCTCGCATTTGAAGAATGGGTACGTTCATCGTCAATTCCCGCTGACTGGTTGGAACTTGGCCGGACCGAGGGCTCGGAGGCTCTAAGGGAGGCTGTGGCCCCACCGCGCCGCGCAGGAATGCACGGGCGCGGTGGGGCCACAGGTGGTGTTACTTGACGTCGGATTCCTTGTAGTAGCCCGAGTCGATGAGTTCCTTCTGGAAGTTGTCCTTGGTGATGATGACGGACTTCAGGAGGAAGGCCGGAACAACCTTGACCTTGTTGTTGTAGGTCTTGGTGTCATTGGTTTCCGGCTCGGTGCCCTTGAGGACAGCGTCCACCATCTTCACGGCCTGCGCGCCGAGCTGGCGGGTGTCCTTGAAGATCGTGGAGTACTGCTCGCCGGCGACGATGGACTTCACGGAGCCCTTTTCTGCGTCCTGGCCCGTGACGACGGGCAGGCTTCCGGTGGAATAGCCACCGGTGCTGGTCAGTGCGGAGATGATGCCGATGGACAGGCCGTCATACGGGGAGAGCACGCCGTCCAGCTTGGTGCCGGAGCTGTAGGCCGAGGTGAGGATGTCTTCCATGCGCTTCTGGGCCACGGGTGCCTGCCAGCGCAGGATTGCAGCCTGCTCAAACTTGGTCTGGCCGCTGGGGACCTTCAAGGTACCCGCATCCATGTACGGCTTGAGGGTGTCCATGGCGCCGGTCCAGAAGAAGTTGGCGTTGTTGTCGTCCGGGCTGCCCGCGAACAGCTCAACGTTGAACGGACCCTTGCCCTCAACCTTCTTGCCGCTGGCGTCCACCAGGCCCAGGCCGGTCAGCAGCGAGGTGGCCTGCTGGACGCCCACGGTGTAGTTGTCGAACGTGGTGTAGTAGTCAACGTTGGGCGTGCCGTTGATGAGGCGGTCGTAGGCGATGACCTTGACGTTCTGTTCCTTGGCCTTGGCCAGGACATCGGTCAACGTCGTGCCGTCGATGGCGGCGATGATCAGTGCCTTGGCACCCTTGGTCAGCATGTTCTCGATCTGGGAGACCTGAGTGGGGATGTCATCGTTGGCGAACTGGAGGTCTGTTTTGTAGCCGAGGTCCTTCAGGGACTTCTCTACGTTGGCACCGTCAGCGATCCAACGTTCGGATGTCTGGGTGGGCATCGAGATACCGACCAGTGAATCGCTGGGATTCGCAGTGCTGCTGGATTCGGCAGTGCCTCCACGGCTGCCGCAGCCCGTGGCTCCGACAGTCACGGCAAGGACAACCGCTACGGCGCCCAGGAGTTTCTTCAATCTCACGTTGCTCTCCTTCCGCGGCAGCATTGCCGCGAACTCTGATGCAGCCGGAGCATCTGCGCGTCCGGCACGGTAACGCTTTTCCGGGCTTGTGGGCTTGGGGGCGGCACATGCCACGTCAAGGTGGTGCGACTGCCATTGTGAACGCTAACAATACCCGCGGTCAAGTGCCGTGGATCACGAAACGGCCGCGATTCGAAAGGTCTCCCAAGGGCCTTGACTTGAAACGTTGTTAGCGTTCACAATTATTCACCGCCGCGCCGCAGGCAACAAAAGCCCGGTGCTGCCTTGTGGGCAGCGCCGGGCTTTTGTTGGCTCCTCCGTGATGGCGGGGAGGAACTCTTCCCTGCTGGGAACAGGGAAATCAGAGGCGGGTGTCGAACGAATCGCAGAACACGTTCTGGTTGAACGTCCCCTGGAATTCGGACTTGCCCTGGATTTTCCGGATGGTGGCGCGAATGGCCTCGCGCGTTCCTGCGTGGGCGTGGATGGCAGTTTTGACCATGGGCACGTCGATCAGGTGGTTTGGCTGGTTCAGCGAGACAAACACCGTGGGAACTTCCGTGGTGTACCAGGGAATCTCGGCAGCCATGGGCGACGACCACTTGATACGGATGGCCGCCTCCTGGGCGAAGCCCTTCACATTGGCGAACACAAAGGCAGCGTCATAGCGCTCCGCGTAGTCGCCGGTGGCTTCCTCGGACAGGACCCGCATGAAGTTCACGCCGGCCTCTCCCGCAGCTTCACGCTGCTCAGCGGTCTTGAAGACGCTGACCTCAAAGCCTGCAGCTTCCAGTTCCTCCCGGACAGTGTCCAGGTACGCCAAAGGATCGGCCCGGGTGAAGTCGGCTCCACCCGAAATCCCGTAGAGGCGGATCCTCGGATGAGTTTCCGGGGTGATCGGAAGGTTGTGACCAGTGTCCTTCACCAGGGTGACGGTCTTGTCCGCGATGTCCGCAGCAATGGCACGGTGGGCCGCACTGCCGATCACCTCAAGGGCCTCCACAGCTGGGACCAGGTCCGCACGAAGGTGCAGGCCAAGGCTCGCTTTCAGGCCGAGAATCCGCCGCAACGCATCCTGCAGCCGCCCCTCGCTGATGACTCCCGACTTGTAGCCGTCCAGCATGTACCCGAAGTCCTCTTCCGGGTTCCGGAAGAACAGGAACATGTCGCAGCCCGCGGCGATCGTCGCGGGCACCAGGTCGCGCCGCTTCATGGCCTGCGTCAAACCAACCATCAGTGACGCATCCGTCAGGACCAGCCCGTTAAAACCGAGTTCGCCACGCAGCAGATCCTGCAGGAGTTCCGGAGCCAGCGTTGCCGGCAACACCTCGGAATCCGACAGTCCTGGGCGGAAATGCCGGGACACCTCAGGAGCGCCGATGTGGCCCACCATAATGGACTGCACGCCGTGCCCGATCATTTCGCGGTAGACGTGTCCGTAGCTGGCGTTCCATTCCTCGTAATCAAGGGTGTTGTAGGAGGTCACCACGTGCTGGTCGCGCTCATCAATCCCGTCCCCCGGGAAGTGCTTCATGGCGCAGACCGTGGGTGATTCACTGATGCCGTCGAAGTACTCCTTGGCCCGCTCCACCACAATCTCCGGGGTGTTGCCGAACGCACGCGTGGAGATCACGGTGTTCCGCCAGTTGTAGTGGATGTCCACGATCGGCGCGAAGGCCCAGTTACAGCCCAGCGCCGCAGTCTCGACGCCGGCAACCTGGCCCATCTGCCGGGCGATTGACTTGTCCGGGTGGGAACCTGCCTGCAGGTGGGTGGACACGAACGTGCCGTCGTCGCAACTGCCCGCCCCACCCATTTCCGGGTTGGACGCAATGAGCAATGGGATGCGGGTCTTGGACTGGGCGTAGCGGATGTGTTCCTGAACAGCCGCCGAGGGGCCCGGCCGGTAGCGCATGCCGCCCACATGGAAGTTCTCCAGCACGCCATCGAGGTACCTGGGAGAGTAATCGTTGTTGTGGTTGATGAAGAGCTGGCCGATCTTCTCTTCCAGCGTCATGGTGCTGATGGTGGACTCCACCCATTGCACAGCGGCGTCGTCCAGCTTGAACGGAGCAGCTTTGAGGTCCACGGAGAACCCTCCGGCCGGCACTTCCGCCAACCTGCTCAGGGCTGCGCCCACTTCAGCCACGATGTCTTCCACGGATTGGGCAATGTTCACGACCACCCCGGCTTCGTCGGACTGCAACGGCTCCAGGGTTGCCAATTGCGAGTCCAGCAGCGACGCCGGCATGAAATGTCCGGGACGCGCGTTCATGCGTGCGTTCAGCAGCTCACGCGTGCCGTGCAGGTGAACGAACACCACCGAGGGATCGGCACTGCGGATAATGTCCCGGTACGAGCGCTTGAGCGCGCTGCACGCAATGACAAGAGCAGAGTTCGACGCCGGGAACCGCCGTCCGATTTCGGCCAGCCATGGTGCCCGGTCGTCGTCGTCCAGCGGAGTACCCGAAGCCATCTTGTCGATGTTCGCCTGGGGGTGCAGCGAATCGCCGTCGAGAAATTCTGCGCCGAGGCGCTCAGCAAGGGCAGCACCAATGGTGCTCTTGCCGCAGCCGGCCACCCCCATCACCACGATGTGGTGGCGGGCATTCACATCACCAGTCATGACCGCTTTACCAGTCATGAACAGTGCCGTCCACGAGGCGGTTGTAGGGCAGGTAGGCCTGCTGGTACGGGAACGCGGCGGCAGCTTCCTCGTTGAACTCGACGCCGATGCCGGGGTTGTCGCCGGGGTGCAGGTAACCGTCCTTGAACGTCATGGACTGCTGGAAGACCTCGTTGGTCTTGTCGGAGTGCTGCATGTATTCCTGGATGCCGTAATTGTGGATGGCCAGGCCCACGTGCAACTGGGCTGCGAAACCCACGGGCGAAATATCGGTGGGACCGTGGAAGCCTGACTTGATCTGGTACTGGGCGGCGAAGTCCATGACCTTCTTCAACGGTGAGATGCCGCCGAAGTGGGTGGAGGCTGCGCGGACGTAGTCGATCAGCTGTTCCTTGATGAGGGTCTGGAAGTCGAACACGGTGTTGAAGATTTCGCCGATGGCCAGCGGGGTGGTGGTGTGCTGGCGGACCAGGCGCAGGCCTTCCTGGTTTTCGGCCGGGGTGCAGTCCTCCAGCCAGAAGAGGTCGTACGGCTCCAGGGCCTTTCCGAGCTTGGCGGCCTGGATGGGCGTCATCCGGTGGTGGCCGTCGTGCAGCAGCGGGATTTCGGGGCCGAATTCGTTGCGGACGGCTTCGAAGACGGTGGGCAGGTGACGCAGGTAGGCGCGGGTGTCCCAGTCCTCTTCCTGCGGGAACGCGCCGCGGCCAGCGGGCTCGTAGTCGTAGCGCTCACCCGAAGCCTGGGCCTGGGCGGCGACACCGTAGACGGCCTTGATGCCGGGGATCGCGGTCTGGATGCGGATGGACTTGTAGCCCAGTTCCAGGTGCTCGCGGACGGAGTCGAACAGCGAGGGAATGTCAGCACCCGAGGCGTGGCCGTAGGCACGCAGCCCGTTGCGGGACGCACCGCCGAGCAACTGGTACACCGGCATGCCGGCGATCTTGCCCTTGATATCCCACAGCGCCATATCGACGGCGGCAATGGCCGCCATGGTGACCGGGCCGCGGCGCCAGTACGAGCTGCGGTAGAGGAACTGCCAGGTGTCCTCGATCCGGTGCGGATCCTTGCCGATGAGCAACTGCGCGACGTGTTCTTTGAGGTACGCGGCGACGGCGAGTTCGCGGCCGTTGAGCGTGGCGTCGCCAATACCCGTCACACCGTCCTCGGTGGTGATGCGCAGGGTGACGAAGTTGCGGGATGGGCTGGTCACAAAGACTTCAGCGGCAATGATTTTCACAGCTTGACCTTTCGGGATTCTGCTGGTCGAAGCGTTGACACTCGCGGCGATGCGGTGCCCGCTTCGGGGGATTAAGTACGATTTTAGGTTGGTTTCCATCTACTGGCAACCGGTTGCCGGATTATTTCTTGTGGGCGTCAGCTTCCACGGTTTCCCGGGCAGCCCGTCCGGATGCGTCGGGCTCCTGTTCCACCAAACGCCGTGCACTGATCTCACCAACGATCTGCGCGTGCAAAACATCCGTGAGTTTGTACTTGGTCATCACCACGATTGCCAGGATGGTCATGATGGCCGGGAGCGCCCCGGCGGCAAACTGAATGCCCTGCAAGGCTTCGGCACTCTGCGCGACGCCGGACTTGTACCCGCCGACGGCAAGGCAATAGGCGGCCAGGGCGCCACCAACAGCCTGGCCGGTCTTCCGCGTGAAAGAGAACAACGCATAGGTGATTCCTTCGGTGCGTACGCCCGTCTTCCACTCGCCGTACTCCACAGTGTCTGCCTCCAGGGCCCACACCACGATGTTCACGGCCATGACGCCCATCAGGCTGATCACCAGACCGGAAAATCCAACCCAGACCATGGATGAAGGCGAGAGGAAAACGATGATTCCACCCACCGTGGACAGGGCTCCCGCCGCGATGTAGACGTTCTTCTTACCCAGCTTGCGGACCAGCCTCGGCATCAGCGGCGCCAGGGCCAGCGTCATGACCAACTGGACGATGGCCAGCACCGGGTAGAGATCCAAGCGCCCCAGGACGTCGCGCAGGTAGTACAGCTGCACGGAGGACAAGGCCATGTAGCCGGTGAGGAAAAGGAAGCTGCTCAGGCACAGCATCAGCAGAGGGCGGTTGGTCTTCAGGGTATCCATGCTCTGCTTGAAGGAAACATTGGGCACCGAACGGTGAACGCGCTCCTTGGCGGTAAGCACCGTAAGGAAGTACAGCGCTGCGCCGATCACCACAAAGGCCAAAGTGATGGTGGTGAAGGTGGACTGAAGATCCGCGCCGGGCTTGATCAGGGGAGCCACGAAAATTCCCAAGGCGGAACCGACCAGCAGCGCACCCACCATGCGGGCCGAGCCAAGCTTGGCCCGGTCCCCCGGATCCTGGGTCATCGCTCCGGCCAGGGATCCATAGGGGATGTTGACCAAGGAATACGCCAACCCCAGGGCTGCGTAGGTCACGTAGGCGTAGAGCAGGGTCCCGGTCTCCCCCAGCTGCGGCACGGAGAACGTGGCAACACTCAGGAGCAGCAGCGGAATGGAACCGAACATGATGAACGGGCGGAACTTCCCGAAACGCTTGCTGTACGTGCGGTCCACCAGGCGTCCGGCGAAAACGTCGGCAAAGGCGTCGAAGATCCTGACCACCAGGAGCAAGGTACCTGCCGCGGCGGCTGAGATTCCCGCGACGTCCGTGTAATAGACCAACAGGAACATGGTGGCCGTGGTGAAGGCCAGATTATTGGCGGCATCGCCGGCACCATAGCCGGCGATGCTGAGTTTGCTGAGCTTTTTCAATGCGGGCTCCTTTACCCTTCGCGTCATTGCGGTCCGAGTCGACTCGACAGTGGATCACTGGAACTGGCGGCTCGGTTGTGCAGCTGTTGTAAGCCTAGTCACTTTGGCAAGCGGTTGCCGGTGAACTCCGGACAGCCTGGGCACGCTAACGGGTGCCGAATCTCAAAGAGGCCTAAGCCGCAGTCCCTGTCTTCGCGGGAACCACAGACGCGAAGCCTGCGCTGAGCTCCTGGATGAGCTCCACAACCGCGGGATCCCCGGCAAGCCCTGTATCAAGCAACGCCACAAGGGCAGCGGTACGTTCAACGCCGGAAAGTCGGTTGGCCTCAGCGACGGCATCCGACTGCGGGTCCTGCAGGCCGGGATTGCCCGCCACAAATGCGGCCCACACCGCGATCATGGTGGCCGCCCCCGCACCACTCCGACCCGCCTCACGTTCAGCCCGGAGGACAGGTAGTGCCCGCATCCTCAGTTTGGTGCTGGCATCCATGGCAATCTGGGCCAGGTGGTGCGCAATCCGTGAGTTGCCAAATCGCTCCAGCAACGCAGCCCGGTATTCGGGAATCCCCAGCTCGTCACCCGGAAGGTGGCGGGACGCTTCCTCCCAGAACTCCTCCACAGCGTCGCGGCACACGGCATCGGCCAACGCTTCGGCCACGGTGGTATGCCCTCGAAGCTGCCCGGAGTAGGCCAGGATCGAGTGCGCTCCGTTGAGGAGCCAGAGCTTGCGGTTCTCGTAGGGCTCAATGTCGTCCACGAAGGCGGCTCCGGCGTCTTCCCACCGAGGGCGACCGGCCGGGAAATCCCCGCTCAGTACCCAGTTGTGGAAGGGCTCGGTGACCACCGGGGCGTCGTCCTGGTACCCACACGAGGCCGCGACGGCGTCGAGGTCTGCTTCCGTAGTGCGCGGCGTAATCCTGTCCACCGAGGTGCTGACGAAACTGACGTTGGCTTCGATCCAGTCCGCAAGCCCAGTGTCGTATGCGCGGGCGATGCCCAGCACGCCTTCCTTGGCGACGTTTCCATTGTCCGAAAGGTTGTCGCAGGAAACCACGGCGAGGGGACCGACGTCGGCATCCCGACGGGCGGCGAGGCCGAGGACCAAGCGGCCCAACGGCGTCGCGGGCTGTTTGCCGGAAACCAGCAGCGGAACGTCGTCGGCACCGAGGCCATAGGCCGCTTCCGTGATGGTCAGCGTGACCACAGCAGTCCCCGACGACGCCACCAGTTCAACCAAACGGTCCACGTTGGCGCCATCGACGGCCTCGACGATACTCCCCACAACTTCAAAGGAATCGCCGGCGTCCGAGCGCTCCACCACCGTGAACAAACCGTCCTGGGCGGCGAGGACATCGGCGGCGTCCGGGCGACGACCGGTGAACGAGGCGATGCCCCACTCCCCCGCGTCGCCGGCGTGCTGCGTGTACCAGGCCTGATGTGAACGGTGGAAGGCGCCCAGGCCAAGGTGCACTATCCGGATGGGTGCGTTGGCGGCGGGCGACACCGAACGGCCCAGGCGCGGAAGATTCCCGGCGGTCACAGCTTGAACACCCTGCGGGGCGAGGAATCGACGACGTCGAGGATCAGCTCATGCGCGCGGTCTTCGGTCACGCGGTGCTCGGCAACGAGACGCGCCAGGAACGAGGCTTCGATCCTGCGCGAGGCGTCGTGCCTCGCAGGGATGGAGCAGAACGCCCGGGTGTCATCGATGAAACCCGATGACCGCGAGAAGCCAGCGGTCTCAGTGACCGCGGAGCGGAAGCGCAACATGGCATCCGGCGCATCCAGGAACCACCAGGGTGCGCCGATGTAGACGGACGGGTAGAAACCGGCAAGTGGAGCCAGTTCGCGGGAGAAGACTGTCTCGTCCAGCGTAAAGAGCACCAGGTGGAAATCCTTGGCCGTGCCGAAGTCCTGCAGCAGCGGACGGATGGCCTCGGTGTAGTTCACTGCGAACGGAATGTCGTGACCGGTGTCAGCCCCAAACTCATTGAACGTGGGTTCGTGGTGGTTCCGGTAGGAGCCCGGGTGGATGGTCATGACCAGGCCGTCCTGCACGGACATCCGGGCCATCTGGTACATCATGTGGGCCTCGAACGCGTCGCGGTCTACAGCCGTCGCATTGCCGGAGCGCGCCTTCTCAAAGAGGGCTTCGGCTTCGGCAGGATCGAGTTTGAGTGTGGCGGGCGTTCGGACGCCATGGTCCGCGGAGACCGCGCCATGCTCCACGAAGTAGCGACGGCGGTTTTCCAGGGCTGCGATGTAGCCGGCGTAGCCTGTCGCGCCGTCGGCCGCGGTTTCGATCAGCCTGTCTACGTTGGCACTCCAGCTGGGGTGCGCCACATTGAGGTAGGCGTCGGGGCGGAAGGTTGGCAGGACGCGGCCGTTGAAGCTGGGGTCTTCGGTGAGGGCTTTGTGGCTGGCAAGGCTGTCCAGGGGGTCATCCGTGGTGGCAAGGACTTCGATGTTGAAGTCCTTGAAGAGCTGCCGGGGCCTGAAGTCAGGTTCCACCAGCTTTGCAGCGATCGCGTCGTAGCTCGCGTCGGCCGGCATGTCGCGGAGATCCGCGCCGAGCTTGAACACGTCGTCGAACTGCGTGCGCAGCCAGTACCCGGAGGCCGTGCCCTCGAACAGCGGCCAGGCTTCAACGAACTGTCGCCAGATCTCCCTGGATTCCGGCGCGGAGGCTGCGCCGGAGAGCAACTGGTCCATCGGAACACCATTGGCGTGGATCAGTCGCGTGACGTAGTGGTCCGGACTGACCAGGAGGGCCGCGGGATCGGGGAACGGAGTGTTCTGCTCGATGACGGCGGCGTCAACGTGGCCGTGCGGAGAAATGATGGGCAGGTCCTGGACGCGCTCCAGCAAGGACCGCGCGATGCTGCGCGTCCCGGGATCTGCGGGCAGGAGCCTGTCAGGGTGTGCGGCAATGGACTGTGACATAGGTCAATCTTGCGGCCCACTTGCCATCCTTGTCAACCGGTTGCCAAAAATTGCCAACTAGTTGCTACTGAGCACTTCCTGGAGCCGCCAGCTAGGCGAGAAGCCTGCCACTGGAGCCGCGCACCACGAGTTCGGTTTCCACGCTTACGGCTTCATCCGGGGCGTCATGGCCCTGCAGCACGTCCAGCAGGATGGTCACGGCGCGGGTGCCGCACTCCCCCAGGGGTGAACGCACGGTGGTCAGGGCAGGGGTGGTGAAATCCGCCCCGAAGATGTCATCGAAACCAACAATGCTGATCTGGTCCGGAACGCGCATACCGCCGGCCTGCAGTTCCTGCATGAGGCCGATGGCCAGGAGGTCGTTGTAGGTGATGACCGCCGTCGCCCCGCTTTCCAGGACATCGCGCGCAACCTGCCTGCCGCCGTCGACCGTTGGCTTGGACGATTCCAGGCGGACGGCCCCCAACTTGGACCACTCACAGGCAGCTTTGACACCTTCCCATCGGCGGCCCGTCATCCACGACTGCGCCGGTCCGGCAACGTATGCGAGGCTGGTGTGGCCGTTGGCGGCCAAGCTGCGAACGGCCTCGCTGATGCCCTTGTTGACGTCAGGCACGACGCACGGCACGCCATCGATTTGCCGGTTGATGACCACCACCGGCTTGTCCGCCGCAAGAGCACGGATATGGTCGTCGTCCATGCGGGGACTGGCCAGGATGAGGCCATCGACAGTGCTCAGCAGGCGTCGCGCGGCCGTGACCTCGGTCTCCGGAGACTCTGCGGATTCGGCCAGGACCAGCGTGTAATCGCGGGCTGATCCTGTGGTCTCGGCACCCCGGATGATGTCGAAGAAGGTGGGGTTGGTGATGTCCGCGACGATCAGCCCGATGGTCTGTGTGCGGCCCGTGGGGAGTGCGCGGGCGAAGGGGTTCACCTGGTAGTTCAGTTCCGCCGCCGCGTCCTCGATGATCTTCTGGGTCTTGGCGCTGACCCTGCCCGGCTTGCTGAGGGCGCGGGACACCGTGGAGGGGTTCACCCCCGCAAGCTTGGCGATGTCGTAGATGGTGGCGGAGGATTTCTCGCCCCGTCCACGCTTGGCGGGTGCGGTTGCTGCTCCGGGGCTCGTCACGTCGGTCACCGCTCCATCGTAGACCTCGTGGCAACAAAACAGGCCGGTTGCCAAAGAATGGTGGCAGCCGGCCTGTTCCGAAGGGGTCAGGAGCGCTCGGGGAACTTGCCCTCTTCGGCGATGCGCTTGTTCAGTTCCTGCAGGAATTCGTCCTCGTCGAAGTCCAGGGAGACTTCCTTGCCCGTCCAGCTGGAGAGGTGGATCGCGTTGGCAAGGCGGACACCGTTGATGCCGTCGGATCCCGGAGCGAGCAGCGGCGTGCCGTCCAGGATGTTGGCGGCAAAGTTCTCCAGGACACCTGCATGCTGGCCGCCCCACACGGACTCGAACTCGATGACCTCGGTGGTGTAGAACTCGTCGCGGTTCAGCTGGCCCATGAAGAGCTTGCGGACATCGTCCATATCCATGGAGTCGCTGAGTTCACGTTCTGGCTTGACCAGGCGCGTTACCGTGGCAACCTTGCTGTCTTCCACCACGATCTTCCCTTGGTCACCCAGGATTTCGAAGCGGTCGGTTCCCACGATGTCGTGGGTGGCCGTCACGAAAACGCCAGTGGCGCCGTCGCCATAGTCCACTACCGCGGTGACTTCATCCTCGACGGCGATATCGCGGCGGAAGCCGTAGGCCACCTTCGAGTACACGGACTTGGGGACGCCGCAGATCCACTGCCAGAGGTCCAGCTGGTGCGGTGCCTGGTTCACCAGGACGCCGCCGCCTTCGCCGCCCCACGTGGCGCGCCACTCGCTGGAGTTGTAGTAACCCTGCGGACGCCACCAGTTGGTGATGATCCAGTTGGTGCGACGGATGCTGCCAATGTCCCCGTTGTCTACGATTTCCTTGAGCTTCTTGTACAGCGGGTTGTTGCGCTGGTTGAACATGATGCCGAAGGAGAGTTCCGGTTTGGAGGCCGCGAACTCATTGAGTTCCTTGACCTGCTTGGTGTAAACGCCGGCCGGCTTCTCCACCAGTGCGTGGATGTTCCGCTTGAGGGATTCAATGCCCATCTCCGGGTGCAGGAAGTGGGGAACGCAGGTGACGATCGCGTCCACGGAACCGCTCTCGAGCATGGCGATGTAATCGTCGTGGAACGGGACATCGGGGTACAGGGAGGCCGCGAGATCCTTCTTGGCGGGATCGATGTCGCAGATGGCGCCGATCTCCATGTTGGTGACGGTGCCGTCCTTGATGAACCTGGCGTAGGCGCCGCCCTGCTGGCCGAGGCCGATGATGCCGAGGCGTACTTTGTTGCTCATGAATGTAATCTCCTGTCGAAAGGTCTAGAAAAGGTCGCCGTGGCCCATGGCCACCAGGTTGTCGTACGAGGTTTGCAACGCGTCCCAGACAGTGCGGCCGTAAAGTTCGTCCTGTTCCACCAGCAGGTACTGGGTGCCGGCGGCCACGGCTGCGGGCACGATGGACGGGAAGTCCAGGTTTCCCTCGCCCACCTCGGCGAACTGGACAACGTTCTTGAACTCGGCCATGAACCCCGGAAAGTCGCCCTTCTCCAGGAGCCCGAAGGACGCGTCCGGCATTTGTCCGATCCTGTAGTCCTTCAGGTGCACCATGGCGGTCTTGCCCGCGTATTTTTCCAAGGTGCGCACAGGATCCAGTCCGCCGCGCTGAACCCAGTGAACGTCGATTTCCATGCCCATGGCCGGAGAGTTGTCCGCGATGATGTCCAGCATGTATTTGCCGTCGAACTTCGCAAACTCGATGTGGTGGTTGTGGTAATAGAGACTGATGCCCTGCTCCTGGAGCCGCTCGGCATAACCGTTTGCCTGCTTGGCGAAGTCAACCACGGCCTCCAGGGACTTCATGGCCCCGAACGGCAGCATCCCAATCCGCAGCAGCGAGGTGTCCAGGCGCTTCGCGTCATCCACAATCTTGTCGAAGTTGTCCGCAAGGGACTCGACGGGCATGCCCTTGCGGCCTTCCACGTTGACGGAGAGCGCCGCAATATCCATGCCCAACTCCGTGCGGGAACGGTCCAGTTCGTCAACGTTTTCCGGTGTCATGGGGATCTGGGAGATCTCCACCGCGTTGTACCCGATTGCGTTGACTTTCCGCAGGGTCTCAAACGCTCCAACTTCGGCGAAGCTGTCCTTCAACATCATCGCCTGTACGCCTATTGTGGCCACTTTTTCCTCCGAAATTTCCGGCCACAGTTAAGGGGCCGCATGGGTTCTGCTGGGTGCCGCCGGCCATCAGGCCACGGCACCCGCTTGTTCAATCTGGTTGCGTTGGGTGGCCATCAGCCGGTGCCGGTCCGCGCGGCGTTGCTCCTGCCGGTCGGGATCGGGCACTGGCGAGGCGAGCAGCAGCCGCTGCGTGTAAGGGTGCTCGGGATCGCGGGTTACGATCTCCGCGGCACCTTGCTCCACGATTTCGCCGTGGTACATGACGGCCACGCGGTGGCTGATGTGCCGCACGACGTCGAGGTCGTGGGAGACAAACAGGTAGGAAACGCCGGTGTCTTTCTGGATCTGCAGGAACAGGTCCAGCACGCGCGCCTGGGTGGAAAGGTCCAGGGCGCTCACGGGTTCGTCGCACACGATCAGTTTGGGAGACAACGCCAGGGCCCGGGCAATGGCGACGCGCTGGCGCTGGCCGCCGCTGAACTCACGGGGCAGCCGGTGAATGGCGTCGGAAGGAAGTCCAACCTGGTCCAGCAACTCCTTGACCCGCTTCTTGGCAGCGGCCGGCTCCATGCCCTGGACGCCCAGCGGTTCCGCGAGGATATCGCCAATTTCAAGGGCCGGGTTCAGCGAGGTGTAGGGGTCTTGGAAGACCACCTGCAGGTCCCGGCTCAGTGTCCGCCGCTCCTTGCGGGAAGCGTTGCTGATGTCGTTGCCTTCGAAAATGACTTTCCCTGCGGTCACCGGCGCGAGTCCCAGGACGGCGCGGCCCAGGGTGGTTTTGCCGGAGCCGGACTCCCCCACCAGCCCCAGGGTCTCGCCTTGCCCGATGGTGATGTTGATGTCAGTCAGCGCGCGGAACGGCTTGGCCCGGAATCGCTTGCTGGGGTACTCCACCACCAGGTTCTCCACCGAGAGGAGCGGGGACTTGTCTGCGGCACTCATGCGACAGGCTCCTTGTCCTTGGATACAAGCATGGTCATGGGGGTCTTTCCTTCGAGCATGGACCCCAGCAGGGTCTGCGTGTACGGCTCTTTCGGGTTCCGGAGAATGTCCCGGACCGTGCCTTCTTCCACGAGCCGCCCGTTCTGCATCACGGCCACGCGGTCGCAGAGGTCGGCAACAACTCCGAAGTTGTGGGTCACCAGGATCACGCCGATGTTCAAGCGTTGCTGGAGCTCACGCAGCAGGTCCAACACATCAGCCTGGACGGTGACATCCAAGGCGGTGGTGGGTTCGTCGGCGATCACCAGGTCAGGTTCGCAGCTGATAGCGCCGGCGATCAGCACGCGCTGTGCCATGCCACCGGAAACCTCGTGCGGGTACGCCTCGAACGTGCGTTCCGGGTTGGCGATTCCGACGTCGGTGAGCAGCTTGAGTGCCCGCTTCCGGGCTTCTGCCTTGGAAATTCCCAGGACACGCACCATGGGGGTCACCAGTTGGTAGCCGATGGTGAAGGCCGGGTCCAGGTTGCTCATGGGTTCCTGCGGAATGTAGGAGATCCGTTTGCCGCGCAGCTTGGACAACCGTTCCTGGCTCACGCGGTCATCACCCGGGGCAACGGTGTACTTGCCGTCGAACTGGATGGAACCGCCCACGATCCGGGCGTTGTCCGGCAGCAGGCCGAGGATGGAGAATGCGGTCTGGGACTTGCCCGAACCCGATTCGCCCACAATCCCCAGGATCTCGCCGCGGTCCACATGGAACGAGACGTCGTCCACAACCTTCTTGACCGAACCGTCTGCCTGCGGATATCCGACGCCCAGGTTGGTCACCTTGATGAGGTGGTGCTCGGTTCCAACCTCGACGGCGGCCACGGACTTGCGGGACTGGCCCGCCGTGGCGGGGTCCGCCGTCGTGCGTTCCGCTGGGACGATCTTCTTCTTGCGGTGCTTGATCTTCTCGCCGTCTTCCAAGGCATCGCGGATGGCGTTGCCCAGCAGGACCAGGCCGCCGATGGTGAGCGCCATGGCCAGCGCCGGCCACAGCAGCAGCGTGGGCGTCAAGTAGACGTTCTTGAAACCTTCGGAGAGCATGACCCCCCAGGTTGCCTTGGTGGGATCTCCGAGGCCGAGGAACTCAAGCCCGGACTGGATGGCAATGGCCACTCCCGCGATTGCCGCGGTCTGGATGATGATGGGTGCCCGGACCACGGAGAAGATGTGGCGGGCGATGATGCTCAGGTCCGACAATCCGGAGACGCGGGCAGCATCGACGTAGAGCTCGTTGCGGACCGACTGCACTGCGGTGCGGGTCAACCGGAAGTACGACGGGCTGATGAGGACACCGAACGCGATCATCGAAATCCAGACCGAGGGTCCGAACGCCGCGCGGATGGTGAGCAGCACGATCAGGCCTGGCAGGCTCATGAGGATGCTGACCACCCAGTTGGACACGGCCTCGAACTTCCCGGCGTAGTACCCGGCAATCAGGCCCGCGGGAAGGCCGATGGCGATGGCTACTCCGGCGCAGAGCAGGGCGGACAGCAGGGTGAGCTGCGCACCGAAGAGCAGGCGGCTCCAGGTGTCGCGTCCTGCGCTGTCGGTGCCGAGGATGTTCACGGAGTCGGCCGGTGCCAGGGTCTTGGTGATGTTCGCGAAGTTTTCCTCGAACGGCGCCAGGACGGGGGCGAAGATGGCCAGCAAGGCGATGGAGCCCAGGATCACCAGCGAGGCGATGCCCAAGGGGTTCCTGAGGAGGCGACGCATCACGGTGGAACGGACCACGGTGCCACTTTGGCCTGTGGGGATTGGGCCGGCACCGGCCGCAGTTACTGCTGCTGTTTCTACGGAGTCGCTCATGAGACACGCACTTTCGGGTTGAGCCAACCATTGAGGATGTCCACCAGGAGGTTCACCACGATGACCACCACCACGGTGTACATGACCACTCCCATCACCACGGGAAGGTCGGACTGGCCGGTGGCGGTGACCGCGAGGGGTCCCATTCCGGGCAGGGCGAAGATCTGCTCGATGATCACCACGCCGCCCAGCATGCCGATCAGTTGCAGGCTCAAGACCGTCAAGCCTGCGGGAGCGGCGCTGCGCAGCACGTGCTTGAACAGGATCTCGCGCTCCCCAATGCCGCGGCTGCGCAGGGTCCGGACGTAGTCGCGCTCCAGCTGCTTGATCACGGCGCTGCGGATCTGCTGCGCGCCGCCGGTCACGCCATTGATGAGGAGTGCGATCACGGGAAGGGTCATCGAGTAGACCCAGGCCTCCGGACCCACCTCGGGAGAGATGGTGCTGGTGGCCGGGAAGAAGCCCAGCTGGATGGCCAGGATGGTTACCAGGAACACGCCGATCACGTAGCCGGGGATGGAGTCCCCCACGATCGCGCCAATCTGGACCACCCTGTCCACCCAGCCGCGTTTGACGGCTGCGGCAACACCGATGAGCGCTGCGCAGATGGCGATCAGGATCATTGCGGTGAAGACCATGGTCATGGTGACGGGAATGCGGGTGGCCAGGGAGTTGGCCACCGGTTCCGACGTGAACCAGGAGGCTCCGAGATTTCCGCTGAGGGCATCGCCGAGCCAGGCGAAGTAACGGCTCACCAGGGGCTGGTCGAGTCCCAGCTCCTGTTCCTTCAAGGCAACCTGCTCAGGAGTGGCCTGGTCGCCCAGGATGTTCCGGGCGATGCTGCCGCTGGAGGTGTACAGCAGGGTGAAGGTGAGCGCGGAGACCACAAACAACACCACCAGCCCGCTGCCCAGCCTTTTCGCAATGAACTTGATCATGGTTTCCTACTTGGCGGGCGAGTAGTTGTAGATGGACGGAACGGCCTGCTGCGCCTGCGGGGTGACGTTCACTTTGTCGTTGTGGTAGTACATCTGGTTCACGCGGAACAGCGGGGCGAACCAGGCCTGTTCCACCACGTACTTGTTGACTTCCTGGGCCAACTTGCCGGCATCCTGGCCGCCGCTGCGGACGGCCGCAATCTTGGCCTCAAGCTCGGGAGTGGTGTTCTTGAACGGGTTGTAAAGAGCCTTGGTGGAGACGATCTGGTCGATCGCAACCGTGGGCTCGCCCTGGAAGAGGTTGAAGAACAGGGCGTGGTACTTCTGCGCCGCAACATCAGAGGTGAAGGTGTTGGTGATCGCAGCGCCCGGCTTCAGGGTGATTCCGACATCCGCCAGTTGCTGCTGGAGCACCGAAATGAGGGTTTCAGCCCCCGGCAAGGTGGGAACGTCAATGGTCACTTTGCCTTCGAAACCGGATTCCTTCAGGAGGTCCTTGGCCTTCTGCGGATCGTAGCTGTAGTAGTTCTCCAGCTCCTCGGTCCAGGCACCGCTGTCCTTGCCGAACGGCTGCGAAGTGGGAGTGCCCTGGCCCAGCATGACCTGATCCAGGATGGTCTTGCGGTCGAAGGCGTGGTTGATGGCCTGTCGGACCTTGACGTTGGCCAGCGCAGGGTTCTTGGTGCCGTCACGGTCCAGGAGGAGCAAACCGGACCAGTCAACCTGGTTGGTTTCGAGCTTCATCTTGGCGCCCTCGGCCTGCTTGCCGTTCTTGGGATCCAGGAGAGTGGCGTCGATCTGGCCGGATACCAAGGCGTTGGTGCGGGCGGTTGGGTCGATGAGGATCTTGAGGGTCAGCTTCTTGTACTTCTGGAGGTCCTTGTTCCAGTAGCCTTCACGGGCGGTGAAGACCGTCTGCGAGTCCTTCACCGAGGCTGCCTTGTCCATGACGTACGGGCCCGATCCGACCGGCACGGTCTTGATGGCGTCCGTCCCCAAAGCTGCCGGGCTTCCCATCAGGCCGGCCGCCTGGCTCAGGAAGTATTCCAGGGCAGGCTCTGCGGCGCTGAGGTTGATGTCGATGGTGTCCTCGTCCACCACTGCAATGTCCGATACCGAACTCAGCTGGGCCATCTGCGGACCGTTCGCCTTCTTGAAGTGGTCCAGGTTGGCCTTGGCCGCCGTGGCGTCGAACTTGGCGCCATCGCTGAAGGTGACGTCGGTCCGGAGGTCCACCGTGAGCTTGGTGTTGGTTTCGTTGTACTTCCATGCGGTTGCCAGCATGGGGCTGAGCTTGCCGTCGGGTTCGCGCAGGATCAGGGAATCGTATGCGGCCTGGTAGGGCTGGAGTGCGTGGCCGACGTGGGCCTGGGCCGGATCCCAGGAAGTGATGTCCCGGAGGGTGCCAAGCGTCAGGGCGGTAATAGTAGTTCCGCCGCCGGCGTTTGAACCAGCTC
The DNA here is from genome assembly GCF_021109375.1 of Arthrobacter sp. AK01. Classification (NCBI taxonomy): domain Bacteria; kingdom Bacillati; phylum Actinomycetota; class Actinomycetes; order Micrococcales; family Micrococcaceae; genus Arthrobacter; species Arthrobacter sp. AK01. Next base: position 4,508 of record NZ_JAJOHP010000068.1, on the reverse strand, counting down.
CGGCTCCGCCGCCGCCACATGCGGTGAGCGCCAGGGAGGCGCTGAGGACGATGGCGGCTGCTGCCGCCTTGGGACCTAACTTCATTGTCGGCTCCTACTGAGTCTTTGCCTGATGCGAGTCAGAGCGGGTGATGTGGCCTGCGCCACATATTTCTGGGTGTGGGATTTACAGTACGGACTTTGTTCGAGGTTGGCAACCGATTGTCAAAAGTTTCTTAGATTGTTGCCAAGTGGCCGCAAGCCCTCATCAAAAGCCGTGAATCAGACACGAAAATGGCCGGAACCCCCAACGGTTTCCGGCCCCCATCGCCAAGCGGTTGCACAGATGGCTCAGCCCACCCGCCCGGGCATTTCAGGGTAGCTCTGTGCGTAGATGTCCTTGATGATGCCCAATGATTTCCCGGCCTCCGCGGGGTTGATCCAGAAAGGTCCGGGTTCTGCCAGCCGGGAATAGAAGTCAGCAATAAGCAGCTCGTGCGAGACACCCCAATAGGACCGGCCGCCGGACTCCACCACCCGCTCCGGGATGACGTCCACCCGGCCGTCGGCGTAGGTCACCGTGAGGTCACCCCGCAAGCTAAGCGTGGCCTTTTCGGTCACAATATCCAGGGTCACAGGGGCGTTGACCGCGTTGGCCAACGTTGCATAGAAGACACTCCGCGCACCGCCAACATGCTCGGCCACGAACTCCGCGGTGTCCTCCACCTCGATGACGCCACCCAACGATCGCGTCGACGCCCGGCCCTCCACCTTGGCCACATCGCCCACCAGCCATTGCAGCAGGTCGACTGTGTGGATGGCTTGATTCATCATCAAGCCCCCGCCGCCTTCGGCCCACGTCCCGCGCCACGGCCGACTCCGGTAATAGTCGCCGTCCCGGTGCCACATGACGGTGGCCGACGCGCCAATCACCTGGCCCAGCCCGCCGTCGTCGAGCAATTTCCGCATGGCCTGCGACGTCGCGTTGTAGCGGTTCTGGAAGCAGACGGCGATTTTCGCCGGGCTCCGCTCAGCCGCCTCAATGAGCCGCTTACCTTCCGCCAGCGTGTGCGCCAGGGGCTTCTCCACAATGACGTTGACACCGCGCTCAAGGCAGTCGGCGGCCACCGAGGCATGCAGGTGGTGCGGCGTACAGACATGCACGACGTCGGGACGCACCTCCTGGAGCATGTCCAGGTAATCCGCGTACCCCGGTACGCCGTGGGCGGCTGACGCCGCCTCCAACCTCCCGGGATCGGTGTCGCAGACCGCCGCCAACTGGACGCCGGCCAGGGTGGAGATTGCCGAAAAATGGACGGTTGAGATGTCACCGCATCCGATAATTGCCGCTGTAGTCATTCCTGCTCCTTCGAAGGATGATGCTGTCGGGTTTTGCGCTTGTCAGGCGAGGGTGACGTTGTTCTTCGCGGCGAGGCCGGAAAATGCGCGTGCCGCGACGCCGAAGGCGACGGGGCCCGAGTATCCGCCCAGTTCATGGGCGCTGGCCAGGTGCGGCTCAAGGGAGGCAAAACCGGTGTAGCCATCGGCGGCAAGGGCGCTGATGGTGGCGTCCAGTTCTCCGTCACCTTCACCTGACGGGACCACTTCGCCAGTGGTGGCGATGGCATCCTTGACTTGCAGGTACTCCAGGTACGGGCGCAGGATGGCGTAGCCCTCGGTGTATGGCTTGACGCCCACTTGGACGAAGTTGGCGTTGTCCCATGCCACTCGCAGCGCTGGTGAGTTGACCGTTTCCATGATGTCCAGGACCCGGTCCGGGGTATCGCCGTAGATGCCCTTCTCGTTTTCGTGCAACAGGATGATGCCGTGTGCCGCGGCTTCTCCCGCCAGCGCAGCCATGCGTTCCATGACGGCCTCGCGGATGTCATCCTGGCTCTGGCCTTCAGCGCGGTAGAAGGAGAAGATGCGCACGTATTTGGTGTCCAGGGCCTTGGCGACCGAGATGATCTGGCGGAGCCGGGTGACCTCGGGCTCCACCGGCAGGCTGACATCCACCTTGCCAATAGGGCTGGCGACGGCGGAAACCTTGAGGCCCTTCCCATCAAGGATGGCCTTGAGCCGCGTCACCGACTCCGTGTCCAGTTCTGAAACATTGGTGCCCCACGCGCTGCGGACTTCGATGTGGTTCGCTCCGAGGGCCAGCAGCACTGCGGCCTGGATGGCGGGGTCAGGATCTACTTCGTCGCCGAAACCGGACAGGTTCCACACGGCATTGGGTTGAGTCACGAAATCTCCTAGGTGGTCCTGGCTTAGTCCTGTGGCCGCACCGCGAAGGGGCTCGGTGACGCAGTTCACAGGCAGGTCTTGTTCCCCTGAGTTTAGCCACATTGGCACCAACTTGACAACCGATTGCCAAAATCTGCCAAGGTGTGGCACTCTAGATCAACGGTGTGGCACTGGTCACAGCCGCATGATCCGACGTTCAGAGAGGAACGCCCATGGCGACGCAACCCGTGGCTGCAGGCCGGCCTGCAACCATCCACGACATCGCCGCCCTGTGCGGCGTCGCGGCGTCCACGGTATCCAGGGCCCTCGCCAATCCAGACCGGGTCAATATCCGCACCCGCGAGCGGATCCAGGCCGCCGCCGTCGAACTCAATTACACGCCCAACTCCCAAGCGAAGGCACTAAGTTCCGGCCGGACCGGCGCAGTGGGAGTCCTGGTCCCGGATATCACCAACCCGTTCTACTTCGACCTCATCCGGGGCACGCAGCTGCAGCTCAAGGCCGCCGGCTACACACAGCTGCTCGTGGACACCGAAGAGTCAGATGAAGTGGAGGCCAGCACCCTGGAGCAACTCCGCAAGAGCGCCGATGGCGTGATTGTTGCGGCGTCACGCCTCAACGACGAGGCACTTGCCGCTGCCGCCGCCCGCATGCCGATGGTCACCGTCAACCGGGACGTCGACGGCGTCCCGGCGGTCATCATCGATACGCCCTCGGCCATGCCACAGGCCTTGGACCATCTCATCTCCCTGGGCCATACGTCCGTCGCCTACGTTTCCGGACCGGCGGTTTCCCAGTCCAGTGCCCGACGGTGGGATGCTTTATCCGCGGCCGCTGAAAGCCGGGGCGTGGACGTTCGCATCATTGGTCCCTTCGCGCCCAAGACACAGTCGGGCGCTGCTGCCGCTGATGCGGCGGTCCACAGCGGAGTCACGGCGTGCATCGTCTTCAACGACCTTATTGCCATCGGCATGCTGCAGAGGCTTCGGGAGCGCGGACTGCGGGTACCGGAGGACATGAGCATCGTGGGCTGTGACGACATCTTTGGTGCCGACTTCTGCAATCCCCCGTTGACCACCATGAGCTCCCCCATCGAACAGGCGGGACGCGTGGCCGTGTCCATGTTGCTTGCCCAGCTCAACCCGCTGGCCGGGGGCGGAAACCGCAGCCGCTCCGTCATGCCCACCCACCTCACGGTCCGCGGCTCAACGGGACCGACCTCCCCCAACTAACTGTCACTTGGGCCATAGGCGTGCAACATGGTTGAGCCTTCGTCACACCGCTGACTAGTGTTGGACCATGCGCGAACTCCAGGCCACCATCATTGAGGAAATGGGCGTACAGCCCCGGATCAATCCTGCGGAGGAGATCCGCAAACGGGTCGCCTTCCTGAAGGATTACGTCAAAGCGACCGGCACCAAGGGTTTTGTCCTGGGCATTTCCGGCGGCATCGATTCGTCCCTTGCCGGCCGCCTCGCCCAGTTGGCTGTCGAGGAGCTGGAGGCTGAAGGCGTCGACGCGAACTTCGTTGCGGTCCGCCTCCCGTACGGCATCCAGCACGATGAAGACGATGCCCAAGCAGCCTTGGACTTCATCAAAGCCAAGACGGAGTGGACCTACAACATTTCCCAGGCCGTGGATGGCTTCGAGGAAGAGTTCGAGAAGACCACCGGATCTCCGATCTCCGATTTCCACAAGGGCAACACCAAGGCCCGCGCGCGCATGATCGCCCAGTATGCACTGGCCGGCGAGCACAACTACCTGGTGATCGGGACCGACCACGGCGCCGAGTCCGTGACGGGCTTCTTCACGAAATTCGGCGACGGCGGCGCGGACATCCTGCCGCTGTTCGGCCTGAACAAACGCCAGAACCGCGCCCTCCTCGCCGAACTCGGCGCACCAGCCCGCGTGTGGGAGAAGGTCCCCACCGCCGACCTCCTGGACGGCAAGCCCGGCCGCACCGACGAGGACGAGCTCGGCATCACCTACGACCAGATCGACGATTACCTTGAGGGCCGCGACGTTCCCGAGGACGCCGCCGGACTGATCGAGCAGAAGTACCTCCGGACGCGCCACAAGCGCACTGTTCCGGTCACCATTTTTGATACGTGGTGGAAATAGCCGCCGCTTTTTAGAACAAACCACGACGGGGGGGGGGGGGGGGGGCCCCGGCCGGGGGGGGGGGGGGGGGGACGACCCCCCCCCCCCCCCGCCGCCCCCGCCCCGCCCCCCCCCGCGGCGGCCGCCCCCCCGCCGCCCCCGCGCGCGGGCGCGGGGCAGCG
>NZ_JAJOHP010000067.1:0-25794 GCF_021109375.1 Arthrobacter sp. AK01 | reverse complement strand
GGGTGCGGGGGCGGGGGGCGCTCCGGGGGGGCGGCGTGCGCGGCGGGGGGCCCACGGTATGGGGGGCGGGGGCGGGGTATCCACACCGGGCGGACCCTGGGGCGGCGGAGGCGGGGGGGGCGCTGGTGGCGAGGCCGGTCAGGGCCAGGCCGGCGAGGGACGTCTTGACGAGGGTGCGGCGCGTGAGGTCAGTCATGCCGTCCACTGTTGTGAGCGCCCATGAACGGAAAGTGAGGTTGAGGTAAAGGAACCCGGACCTTGACTGAAAACACCCGCTCCGCATATTCTGAACGAACGGTCGGTAATTTATTAGGAGCAACCATGGCATCGCAGAATCTGCAGTCAGTGCCCGCTGAGCTGTCCCCGGAGGAGCAGGAGCGGGAGGCAGCCGGTCAGGCGTATTTTGATCGCATCATTTCGGAGGACTCGCGCATCGAACCGCGCGACTGGATGCCGGCGGCTTACCGCAAGACTTTGCTGCGCCAGATCTCGCAGCACGCACACTCGGAAATCATCGGCATGCAGCCGGAAGCCAACTGGATCACCAGGGCGCCGAGCCTGAAGCGCAAGTCCATCCTCATGGCCAAGGTCCAGGACGAGGCCGGCCACGGTCTCTACCTTTACTCGGCCGCCGAGACCCTGGGCCAGTCCCGGGACCAGATGATGGAAGACCTGATTGCCGGCAAGGCCAGGTACTCGTCCATCTTCAACTACCCCACGATTTCCTGGGCAGACATGGGGGCGATCGGCTGGCTTGTTGATGGCGCCGCCATCTGCAACCAGGTGCCCCTGTGCCGTGCCTCGTACGGTCCTTACGGTCGTGCGATGGTGCGCATCTGCAAGGAAGAATCGTTCCACCAGCGCCAGGGTTTCGAGATCCTGCTGGAACTCGCCAACGGCACGCCTGCTCAGAAGCAGATGGCCCAGGACGCAGTGAACCGTTGGTATGCGCCGTCGCTGATGATGTTCGGCCCGCCGGATGACGATTCACCCAACTCCAAGCAGTCCATGGCCTGGAACATCAAGCGCTTCAGCAATGACGAGCTGCGCAGCCGGTTCGTCGGAATGATGGTGGAGCAGGTCCGGGTCCTCGGCCTGACCCTGCCTGACGAGGACATCCGTTTCAACGAAGAAACCAAGAAGTGGGAGCACGGACCCCTGGACTGGAACGAGTTCAAGGAAGTCCTGGCCGGCCGCGGCCCCTGCAACTCGCAGCGCGTAGAGCGCCGCCGCGAGGCACACGAAAACGGTGCCTGGGTTCGCGAAGCCGCAGTGGCATACGCCCGCAAGCAAGCACAGAAGGAACACGCAGCATGAGCCCACACGGCAACCCGGAAGCACCGGGCAGCGCCTCCAGCGAAATCAACCGCGAAGCCCCAAAGGTTGCGGCCACCACTGAGGAGCACCAGGAATCCCCATGGTCCCTGTGGGAGGTCTTCGTGCGTTCCAGCCGAGGCCTGTCCCACGTACACGCCGGTTCTCTGCACGCTCCGGACGCCGCCATGGCTCTCCGGAACGCCCGCGACCTCTACACCCGCCGCAACGAGGGCGTGTCCATCTGGGTTGTCCCGGCCGAGGCGATTTCCTCCAGCGATCCTGATTCCAAGGGCTCCTTCTTCGAGTCCCCGCAGGGCAAGGACTACCGCCACGCAACGTACTACACCAAGAGCGAAGGCGTGAAGCACCTGTGACTACCAAAGACACTGACTTCGCCATCGAAGGCCACGGGGACATTTCCGTGGGCGTCCACGGAGCCGGCGCTTCGGGCGACGGTTCCGCCAGCGCCACCCGCATCACACCGGGCAATGCGCTGCGTCCCGAAGACATCGCCCTCGAAATCAGCCGCGGGCAGGTCAAGCCCAGCGAGGACGTTGCAGAGTTTGCGCTGCGCATCGGCGACGACGGCCTGATCCTCGCCCAGCGCCTGGGCCACTGGATTTCCCGTGCTCCCGAGCTGGAGGAAGACATCGCGCTGGGCAACATTGCCCTGGACCAGTTGGGCCATGCGAGGTCGTTGCTGACGTATGCCGGCGCCGCTTGGGGCAAGTCCGAGGACGACCTCGCCTACTTCCGCCGCGAGCACGAGTTCCGCTCCGCTCACCTCTTTGAGCAGCCCAACGGCGACTTCGCAGTCACCATTGCCCGCCAGTTCATCGTGAGCTTCTACCAGTACGAGCTCTACACAAAGCTCATGGAGTCCACCGACGCCACCCTCGCTGCCATCTCCGCGAAGGCCGTCAAGGAAGTGGATTACCACCGCGACCACAGCGCCCAGTGGGTACTTCGCCTGGCCGGCGGCACGGAGGAGTCCCGCGAACGCATCATCCAGGGCTTCAAGCTCGTATGGCCATACGTGGACGAACTCTTCGAGGACGATGAGCTCACCACCCGCCTGGCTGAGGCCGGCGTCGCGGTGCAGCCCTCCAGCCTCCGCGCTGGTTTCGACCGCCTCGCCGGGGAAATCATGGCCGAGGCCGAGCTGGAAATCCCCGGCGTCCCGCAGTCCCTGGGCGGTGGCCGCCGTGGCAAGCACTCCGAATTCCTGGGCTACATCCTTGCTGAAATGCAGGTCCTTGCCCGTGAACACCCCGGCGCGAGCTGGTGACCAGCATGACGACGCAGTCACGGACGCAGGAACGTACCGCTGAGCAGCGGGCCTGGGACATTGCGTCCACGGTCTGCGATCCGGAGATCCCGGTCCTCACCATCGAGGACCTGGGGATCCTGCGCGGTGTGCGGGTAGCCCCGACTGAAGCAACGGCCCAGCACGACGGCGGCACCTCACGTACCGCCGTCGAGGTCACCATCACGCCCACCTACTCCGGGTGCCCCGCGATGGACGCCATTGGCGACGATCTGCGGACAGCCTTCGAGAAGGAAGGCTACGCGAGCGTGCACATCAACCTGGTGTTGTCGCCGGCGTGGACCACGGACTGGATGACGGATTCCGGGAAAGCCAAGCTGGAGGAGTACGGGATTGCCCCGCCCACCGGCATGGCTGCGGCCGGTGGCCACTCCGGTCCTGTCCGCTTGAGCCTTGCCGTGAAATGCCCGCAGTGTTCGTCATTGAACACTAAGGAACTCACCCGCTTTGGTTCCACATCCTGCAAGGCGTTGTTCGTCTGCCAGGACTGCAAGGAACCGTTCGACTACTTCAAAGTCCTCTAAGGAAGCAGCCATGACCACCGAAACACAGACGGCCAGCCGCCGTCGTGCGTCTTTCCACAACCTGACCGTCGCGGAAGTCCGGCGCCTCACGGACGATGCCATTGAGGTCACGTTCGGTGTTCCCGCCGAGCTGGCCGGCCAGTACGACTACCTTCCGGGCCAGTACGTGGCATTGCGCACCACGCTTCCCGACGAAGCCGGGGAGCCGCACGAGGTCCGCCGCAGCTACTCGATTTGCGCAGAGCCGCGCAGCTTCGCGGACGGCAGCAGCGAGATCCGGGTGGCCATCAAGAAGGACCTTGGCGGCATCTTCTCCACGTGGGCCAACGCCGAACTGAAGGCCGGCGACGTCCTGGATGTCATGAGCCCGCAAGGTGCGTTCATTTCGCGCCACGGCAAGGACGGCTCGTCCGTCCAGCACAACGTCATGAATTCCATGAACCACCCGGAGGAGCTGGCAGGGGAGCCCGGCAGCTTCGTGGCCATCGCCGCCGGTTCGGGCATCACGCCGGTGATCGCGATTGCGCGGACGCTGCTGGCCGCCAACCCGGAAACCACGTTCGACCTCGTTTACGCCAACAAAGCAGCCATGGACGTCATGTTCCTCGAGGAGCTGGCGGACCTGAAGGACAAGTACCCGTCGCGCCTGGCGCTGCACCATGTGCTGTCCCGCGAACAGCGCATTGCGCCGCTGATGACCGGGCGTATTGATTCCGAGAAGCTGCAGGCACTGCTCAGCAGTGCCATCCGTGCCGAGGATGTGGACGAGTGGTTCCTGTGCGGACCGTTCGAACTGGTCCAGCTGTGCCGCGACACTCTCGCAGCCCGCGGCGTGGAACCTGAGCATGTCCGCTTCGAGCTGTTCACCACCGGCCGCCCGGATCGTCCCGAGGGCAACGCGGGCCGACCTGTTGTGGCGGACGAGTCGCAGGACACGTACAAGATCACCTTCACACTGGATGGCCTCACCGGCGACGTCGCCAGCCCCACCCATGCCCGCGAATCCATCCTCAACGCGGCCCTTCGTGTCCGCCCGGACGTTCCCTTCGCGTGTGCCGGTGGCGTCTGCGGCACCTGCCGCGCCAAGTTGATCACCGGTACGGTGACCATGGACGAGAACTACGCCCTTGAACAGGACGAGCTGGACAAAGGCTATGTCCTCACCTGCCAGTCCCACCCCACCAGCGAAGAAGTTACCGTCGACTTCGACGTCTAAGGAGTCCCATGATCGAGCTCTCCATTGCCAACGGCATTGCCGAAATTGTCCTCAATTCCCCCGAAAAGCTGAACTCGCTCAACGAGGACGCGCTGGCCGAACTGGGTAAGGCGTACGACGACGCTGCTGCCGCCGCCTCACGTGGAGAGGTGCGGGCGCTGCTCCTTCGCGGAGAGGGACGCGCCTTCTGTGCCGGCCGCGACATTGCCGCTGTGACTCCGGAAACCGACGACGCACAGGCCTACCTCGGTGGCCTCGTGGAGCCGCTGTTGAAGAAGATGGCCGCCTTCCCGACGCCGACATTCGCTGCCGCCCACGGCGCTTGCCTGGGAGTAGGGCTGGGGTTGTTGCTGGCCACTGACGTTGTGTACGTGGCGGAGAACGCCAAGTTTGGTTCTCCCTTTGCGAAGCTGGGGGCCACGCTGGACTCGGGCGGACACTGGTACTTTACGGAGCGGCTCGGAATGCACCGCACCCTGGACCTGATCTACACGGCCGACCTCATCTCCGGGGCCGAAGCAGTGGCCCAGGGGATGTTCAGCAGGGCGATGCCTGCCGATGTATTGCTTGACGAGACCCGGGAGATCGTTTCGCGGGTAGCTGTCGGGGCAACCGAAGCATTCAATGCATCCAAGGAACTCGTGGCCCACATCCGTGACCAGCGCCTGGGCCTGTGGGCATCCATGGCCGAGGAGAACGCCGAGCAGGCCCGGCTGTGCAAGACCGACGACTACGCCGAGGGCTTCCGGGCTTTCCAGGAGAAGCGCGCGCCGGTTTTCAAGGGCTAGCCGCGGCCGGTCCCGCCCAAGCTGAGGGGCTGCCCGGGCATTCCCTACACAAAGCCGTTCAGGAGCTTGTAGCCGGCCACTTTTCCTTCCAAGGAGATGACGGCCACGCCATTCTCCGTTGTATTCACGTCGGTGAGGGCACCGTAAGTGAATGCCGGGACGGCTGTGCCGCCCTTGATACACGGGAACGCTGAGAAAGATCCTGCGCCGGGAGCATCCTGGTATGGGCCACGAGGGGGCATGGTGTACGTCGTCTCCTTGAGGCAGACGAACACGTCCTCGAACGATGTGCCACGGTATTTCCCGGCGGAGGTGTCCCAAAGGTTTGCGCTCCAAAAGGTGCCTGCAATAACCCTGTCTCCAGGGGTTAATGACGGCAAAAGGCCGTAGTCGCCCCAGCTCCGGACTTCTACCGCCTTGGTTTCCCAAGCAGCGTTGCCGGTGAGGGGATCGTAGCCGACCAACTTTGATAGACCACCACGATATTTTCCGGAGGGGAATTCAATGTGGCCCTCGGTGTACTCGCACCGAACAGGGAATGCCTCGCCACCTTCCAACTTGGTGGCTGTGGTTCCAATTGTCTTGGCGCACTCAACTTGCGATCCTTCCGATGTCCAGAGAACCCGGGCGCTTGAAGCCCGGAAGCCTACGGTCTTAGTGGATTCGCGCAGGTTCAGTGAGAAGGTTTGCTCGGAGAATTTTTCGGGTGCGAGATCCGTGGGATTGATTCCAACGGAGCCAACGTAGAGGTCCAGCTTTTCGGAGTAGATGAAGTGCCAGCCCATGCCGGTGTTGGCCCCTTTGCCAAAGATTTCTTCTATCCCGACTTCCCAGAGCACCTCGCCGTAGGAGATGTGGGCCAGCTTTTCGACGCCGTCCGTCACCACCGAGTAAAGTTCTTTGCCCACTGGTCGGAAGTTCCCGATGAGGGGGTTGATGTCGGGACCACCCGATTCCTCGCCGGATTCCAAGTCCACCCAATGTTCCACAGTGTGGGCTGATTCATCGAAGGCGATGAAGCACATGTCTTGGATATCGTCGCAGGCGAAGGGACGAGTGCTGATCAGCTCTTCCCTGCCGCGATAGATTTCCTTTCCTGTTCCAAGGTCAAAGGCTACGGGGGCTGTCCACCATGCCACGCCGCCGTCATTGGCTGGTGGTGTTGCCGCCTGCAGGAAGATCGCGGCGCTCTTGCCAGTGGAAGTCCTGGTCACAACCGGTTCCAGCGGGACACCAGGTGCTTCGTACCCGGGATGAACGGGCTGCGTCCACAGCTCTTTGCCGTCTGCAACAGAGATGGCATGGGCCGCAACGCCTGCCGCGCTCTTGGCGTAAACCAGCGCAACACCGTCGGCCACCACAGGCTGACCGATGGGATCGAGCGCAACTTCCCATGCCGCCGTCGCGGTTTCCGTGCTTCGCTCAACCGGAGCCACGGTTGGTGCTGGCGTGCTTGTGGCAGGCGCAGCTTGAGGCGTGAGGAAAGTGCACGAGGACAGCAGAATCGCTGCCCCTACGGCCGTGATGGCTAGTCCCACAGACTTTAGTCGGGTTGTCAGCGCAGACGCTGAAGAATTCATGGTTCCCCCAGGAACGGAAGGTTCAGCACCTGGAGGGTGTGGTTCCAAACCAAAAAAGGGCCAGCTGGGCGTGGCTCAAGTAGAGAATACAGCCTGCCGACGGCTACTTAGCCGTTCCTCCCGCCAGCAACTTGGCGATCTCCTCGTTGGAGAGTTTCATCCACGCTGAGTCGGAGGAACCCTGCAGGGCCGCCTCGGGGCTCTGCGTTTGGACCCACCATTTGGCTTCGAAGACGTGCTGGTCAAGCATCACCCGGTCACCCTTGCGGTAAACGGTGGTGGCCGACCAAGCCGGGTAGGTTCCGGCGGGAACGGTGACTTCGGGTGCTGGGCGGTCACCGGGAAGAACCGGACCGATCAGCTTCCATGGCGCCGCGGCGCCGTCGTGGACCGGGTCATTGGGCACGTCATCCTTTGTCCACCACTTGGCCTCGTACACGTTGCCCTGCCAGACGATCCTGTCTGATTGCACGTAGGTGGCCACGGGGGACCAGATCGGATAGGGACTGGTGGCGGGGTCGTCCACTACCGCCGTGGCAGTGGTTGTGCCGATGGGCAACGCGGAGCTGGGGGCGTCAGTGACCTTGGAGTCGATGTCGGCTCCCAGGACGTCGGAGAACCGGGTGCTGCCTTGCGCCACACCACTGCAAGCGTCGGACACTACTGTGAGGGTGGGATAGTTCGGCCCGCATTCGGCGTCCCGGTTCAAGGACCACATGGACATCCTGCCGATGCCTTTGCCCTGCGCGAAGTCGTGAAGGCCTTGGGCGTCGGCCAGGGTGAACACGTCGGCCACAATGTCGTTCTGGCCGATCATGGGCGTGAGGCCGATCCTGCGCCACAGCGTCTGTGCACCCAGGTTCTGTTGCGCGGCAGAGTAGATATCACCCAATTGGGCATGGGTGGCTTCTGCCGCCGCGATGGAGGCCTGCAGCATGGACTGCCCGGCAACCCGGCTTTCGCCATAGTCCATGGTCATGATGTTGACGCCGGCAAGTTCCACTCCGGCGGCAAGCATTTGCGCGACGGCGGCAGTCGCGTCAGCGGTCAGCCCGGCTGGGGCCACGGGGAGCGTGAGCCAGACGGACAGGTTCTTGTCTTCCGCCTGCCGGTCTTTCTGCAGAGCTGTGATGGCTTTGGCCTGCCGCGCAATGGCAGCCTTGTCAGCCAGAGCGGTGCCTTCGATGTCCAGGTCAATGGTGGACAGGTCGTAGCGGTCCACCACGGCCGAATAGGCCTGCTGCAGCCGTGCGTCATCAGTGCAGGCGGTGGAAAGTTCCCGGTTTGATAGCCCGCCGAAGGAGACTGCGATGTCTCCACCGGTTTGCCGGAGCCGGGCGATGCGCCGGTCCAGGTCCAGTTCCGTGGCGGCCGCTTCAAGGCTGTAGAAGGATCCCCAGGAAGGTGTGCACCCATCCTTCGCATCGGCCACGATGAAAGCCAACGCCACTGACTTGGTGTTTTCTGTGGCTGGTTGCTCGAATGCGTACCGTGGGGTCGCGGTTACATCAACGTATCCGGTGAAGACCGATGGTGAGGCTGCGGCCGCCCGGGTGTCTGTGTAGGTGCGCCAGGAAACGACGCCGGCGCCCACCACTGCCGCAATCACAGCGACAAGAACGGAGAGCCGAATCCAGGACAACTTTCGCCCAGGAAAGTGTTTCGACATAAATCCCCCAACGTTGACACTGGAAATGCGCGCGACTGGATGTTATTAGCCTCTTGACAAAGCCTAAAAGTGTCCAAATGATTTCCGTCGATTGCACGCGAATCATAAGGTACCTGTTATCGATTACTATAAGGGCAATCGGCGACGCTTTTGCTACGAAAAGGCGGACGTTCACCGGACATCGGGCTTTTTGGCCCGGTCACAGTCTGATGGGGAACTATGACGGACCAGTTGGTTGTTTCACCTGAACTTGCGCGGGATTCCGGTTTGCTTCCCCCTGAGCGCCTGGAAAATGCCGTACGTAAGCGTCAGTGGGGATCCGAGCGTCGCTCCGAGCCCTTGGCAATTGTTCATCCAACGCCCTCTTCACGAAAGATCGTGCTCGGCAGGCTGGCTATTTTGGTGACGGTGGGAGCGTGGATTTATTACGTTGTCTCCACCATCATTCGGCAGTTCGTTGACAACCCAAACTCCGGGTTCCGATTCGGGTTCGAATCGATTTCCTACCTCATTGTGGTCACTTTCCTGACCTTCTCAGCCCTCATGTACCTCATGGCGCGGCAAGGAGCCCTCTATCGGTTTAAGGAACACCGGCGGGTACCCCGCGGAGAGCTGGATAACCATTTTGCCCATTACAGCGAGGCCGTGACGGTTTTGGTGCCGTCCTATGCCGAAGAACCACAGGTTGTGAGGGGAACGCTGTGGTCGGCCGCTCTTCAGGAATTCCCGGATCTGCGAGTGGTGTTGTTGCTCGATGACCCTCCCAACCCCACTGAGCCGGAGAAGATTCAACGCCTTGACCAAACCCGTGCGTTGGCAGGTCACATCGAAGACGCGATGTCGGCTCCGGCAGGGCGGGTCAACAAAGCCCTTGCAGCCTTCAGGGAGCGGCAAGGTTCAGATGCCAATGAGACCGGAGAACTCCAGCTGCTGATCGGCGAGTATGAGGCAGCCGTTGAATGGTTGGAGACGATGGCTGAGGCTGAGTCGGTTGAGGACCACGTGGATGAATTCTTCGTGGACCTGGTCATTATGGGACTGGCGCGCGAACTTCGCCTGGTGTTATTGGCGCTCAAAGCAGCCACTGCCCAGAATGCTGCCCCCAGCCCGGAACGCATGGAGCAGCTTTATCTTCGCCTCACCTGGATTTTCAACGTCCGCACGGAGACGTTTGAGCGCAAGAAGTACGCCAGCCTCTCCCATGAGGCCAACAAAGCCATGAACCTCAATGCCTACATCTCCCTCATGGGCAAAAGGTGGCGCCGGGAAGAAACTGCCGGAAGCGTGGTGCTGCGGCCTTCTCTGGTTCCGCGTGAGGACGACCTCCTGGTTCCGGACAGCACATATTTGCTGACTTTGGACGCGGACTCCCTGCTCCTGCGGGACTATTGCCTGCGATTGGTCTATTTCCTTGAGTCTGCCGGCAATGAACGTGTGGCGGTGACGCAAACGCCGTATTCATCGTTCCGCGGCGCCCCCACCAGGATCGAGAGAATCGCAGGCGCCACAACGGACATCCAGCACATTCTCCACCAAGGCATGACCTATTACGGTGCCACGTTCTGGGTGGGAGCCAACGCGATCATCCGCAAGTGCGCGCTTGAAGACATCGTGGAAGTGGAGACAGTGGGCGGGTTCGAAATCCGTACCTACATTCAGGACCGCACGGTCATTGAGGACACCGAGTCCAGCATCGACCTGGGAACCCATGGCTGGAAACTCGTCAATTATCCGGAGCGCCTGAGTTACAGCGCCACACCACCTGACTTCGGCTCACTTGTGGTGCAACGGCGGCGCTGGGCCAACGGCGGGTTGCTGATCCTTCCCAAGCTGTGGAACCAGCTGTCCCATAGGCGCAGCCAACGGCAACGGATACTCATCCGCGAAGTGCTGCTGCGGGTGAACTATATGGCGTCCATAACGTGGGCCAGCTTTGGACTCCTCTTCCTGTTGGCCTACCCCTACGACAGCAGGCTGCTCAGTCCGGCCGTCTTCATCGCCGCCCTCCCGTACTTCCTGTGCATGGGTTCGGACCTTCGCGACTGCGGGCACCGGTTCAGCGACATTTTCCGGATCTACGGCTTCAACCTCATCCTGCTCCCGGTCAACCTGGCCGGAGTTTTGAAGTCTCTCCAACAGGGGCTGACGGGGGATAAGATCCCCTTTGTCCGTACACCCAAGGTGAAGAACCGGACCGCTGCGCCGGCCATCTATGTGTTGATTCCGTACGCAATCGTCGCGTTCTCAATCCTGACAATCTGGAGGGACGCCCAGCAGGGTAATTGGGGAAACGTAGCCTTCGCGTCGTTGAATGCCGTCCTGGCCATGACCTGCATCCAGGCATACATCGGCATCTGGAATTCTGCGGTGGACGTCTTTCTCGGTGCCATCAACTGGCTTTACGTGACTCCCAAATCCAAGGCCAAGCCGGAGTCCCTCGTAGTGCCAAAGACCGCGGAGGAAGTGGACTGGGAATCGATTCTCTACCACGGCGACCGCAGGCTTAACCGGGACCTCCGCGGCGGAACCGACCGCCGTCGTCGTATCTCTTTGCGGTGATGCCCGTAGCTGCGACCGGGCAACCCTGAAACGCATCGGTATCATTAAGCGATGAGTGACGTTGCACGTTCCACCATCGCCTTCGAGGGGTTTTTCGCCCGGGACTTCCCGGAGTTGTCCATTCCGTGGCGGGCGGAGGAGGCAGCCGACCCGCAGCTTCTGGCACTTAACCAGCCACTCGCCGTCGAACTCGGTTTTGATCCTGATTTTCTCCGGAGCCCCGAGGGCATTCGGCTGCTGATCGGTAATGCCCTACCGGAGGAAGCAACTCCAGTAGCTCAGGCATACTCGGGTCACCAGTTCGGCTGGTACTCACCCCGGTTGGGGGATGGGCGTGCCCTGCTGCTGGGTGAAATCGCCGGCGACGACGGGAAGCTCCGCGATATCCACCTCAAAGGCTCGGGGCGCACGCCGTTTGCCCGGAATGGTGATGGACTGGCAGCGGTCGGCCCGATGCTGCGCGAGTACATCGTGAGTGAATCGATGCATGCCCTGAACATTCCCACCACCAGAAGCCTTGCCGTCGTCGGGACAGGGCATCAGGTTCAGCGTGAAACTCTCCTGCCGGGGGCCGTTCTGACCCGGGTGGCCAGCAGCCACCTGCGCGTAGGTAGTTTCCAATATGCCAGGGCCACTAACGACGTGGATCTGCTCCGTCGCCTTGCTGATCACGCAATCGAACGACACCACCCGTCGTCGGCCGGGGAAAGCAACCCTTACCTTGCACTTCTCAACAGCGTCATATCGGCCCAAGCGAAACTTGTGGCCCAATGGATGCTGGTCGGATTCGTGCACGGCGTCATGAACACCGACAACATGACAGTTTCCGGCGAAACCATCGACTACGGCCCGTGCGCCTTCATGGATGGCTTTGATCCCGGGGCGGTTTACAGCTCCATTGATGAACAGGGACGCTACGCCTACCGCAACCAGCCATTGGTTGCGGAGTGGAACCTTGCCCGTTTCGCCGAGTCGCTCGCGCCGCTGATCCACGAGGACGAGGAGCAGGCGGTGGCCCTTGCTGTTGAGGCGCTGAACGCGTTCCGCCAGCAGTACAGCGCCACATGGTTCAGCGGCATGCTGGCCAAACTTGGGCTGCCTGAGGGAATTGACGACGGCGTTGCCTCACCTCTGGTGGATGACCTTCTTGAGCTGGTCCAGGAGTCGCGCGCGGATTACACCTCGTTCTTCCGCAGCCTCGGCGAAGCGGCCCGCGGGCAGGGTGAACCCTCCCGCGGCATGATTCTGGACTTGGCAGCGTTCGATGCCTGGCTGGAACGTTGGCGTGCCCTGGCGCCTGATGCCGATGCCATGGACAGGGTCAACCCGATCTATATCCCGCGCAACCACCTGGTGGAGGAGGCCCTGTCCGCCGCAACAGAGGGGGACACCGCCCCGGCGGAGCGGTTGCTGGCGGCGGTGTCCGACCCGTTCAGCGAACGCCCGGGATTGGAAAAGTATGCTGAGCCAGCGCCGGAGAGCTTCGGTCCCTACCGGACCTTCTGCGGCACGTAAGGGGCCTGGCCCGGACGGCTCGAAACCCAGCAACCCTACCGTGAGTGACGCACGATCGCCAGGAGCTCCTCGCGGAGAATGCCGGAGTCCAGATTGATGGCTGACAGCACAATGCTCTCCAAACGGTGGGACTGTTCGAGCAGCGCCAGCCCCACTTCGGTAATCGACACCAGTTGGCTGCGGCGGTCGAAGCGGTTGGGCTGGCGGAGAATATAGCCTCGGGATTCAAGCCTGGACAGCAGTGGTCCCATGGTTTGGGCTTGGACGCGTACGCTTTCCGCAAGCTTTCCCGGCGTGATGGGCCCTGCGGTTGCCACCGTATCAAGGGTGAGTACTGCCGGGTACGTCAGCCCCAGGGGTCGCAGCTTCTCATTCCATGCCAGCTCCACGAGCCGCGCCGCAGTGGACAGCAACCGGCTGGTTGGCCATCGGTCCATGTCAGGCATTGAGGCACCCCAGCTTTCCCAAAGTAGTCAGCTTACTTACTAGGTTACATGAGTAACGCCGGGGCTGGACTGTGCGGGGTAGGACGGAGCGCTTTGCCCGCATCCCATCTCAGTGCAGTTGGCTGTCCGCTGGCGTAGCCCGCCAGGAGTGAAAGGGTACGGTCAACCCTGCGCGTGTTGGTGCGCAGGTGAACGGTCCGGCGGCTGCGGCCAACCCAGGCGCCAACGGGACGACCCGCACTAGTTGGAGTTCGTTGCGGCCTGAAGCGGCCCGGATGGTGAGGGCGTCGCCTTGGCGACTGATCCGGATTCGGACCCGTCCGCCGGTCCATTCCGGGACAGGCGCCAGGGACCAGTCCGAGAAGCCGTCCGTGACCACCGCGCCCAGTTGAGCGGCGCCGTCGGCAAATTCCACGCCCGCCTTGACCCAATGCTCGGCGCTGATGCGGACGAAGATGCCTGCTTGGTCGAACTGTTGGGAGAACGCGGCAGTGAACTCAACCTCCATGGCGCTGTCCTGTGGGAACGGGGCAAGCAGCGCATGTTCGGTGTCGTGAATGAAGCCGTAGGACGTGATGCGCCAGGCGTCACTGCTTTCGGCTGCAGTCACCAGAAGGTCACCTTCCTGCTCGACGACGGCGGCTGGCTGGTTGGTCCATGCGCCTCGGTTCCAGGGAATGTCAGTGATCACAGGGCTCCTCGAGTTTGGGTGGATAGGGTTCTGGTGCCAAGGGCTCCAGCGTCCTCGGCGCTGGCTCCCACAGTTCAACACGCCAATTTCTTCCCCGCTGACTAGGACACGATACCCACGTACCACGAAAGTAGTACGCAAGTGAACACCTGGGGGTGACGCGTCCGGCGCTGCAAAAGGCGAGGCTGGATGGAGAGCACACCGTGTGCTCTGGAGAGGCATGGTTGAAGAGGTCAGTTAAGAAATTGCTCGTGGCGGTGACTGCCGTCGGAGCCGTGCTCGCGGTGGGACTGGCTACCACCACTGTGGTGGATGTGGTCGCGAGTGAGTCCGAGAGTCATCGGATCGAATCCTATGGCCAGCGGGTGGACATTGACGGCGGCCAGATGAACGTCTTCGTCAGCGGAGCCGGGGAGACAATCGTGCTCTTGCCGGGATTTGGTACCTCTTCCCCTGTCCTAGATTTCGCGCCACTGGTCCGGGACCTCGCCACGGATCATCGCGTGATTGTGGTGGAACCGTTTGGATACGGTTTGAGCGATGGCACGGATCGGGAGAGGACCACGGAGAACATCGTGCAGGAGGTCCATCAGGCACTCGCGAAACTCGACGTTGACCGTTACATCCTGATGGGACACTCCATCGCGGGGATCTATGGGATTGAGTACGCCGCCCGCTATCGGGAAGAAGTGACGGCGTTCGTGGGCATCGACTCGAGCGTTCCCGGACAACCTGGCATGGACGCACAGTTCCCCACAGGACTCCTGTCCGCTGCGAAGAACCTCGGCCTTCTCCGCCTCGCGGCCGCTGCCGGCGAAGGCTACAGCGACGCATACTCCGCTCACTCCCGTGAGCAGATGAAGATGCTGACCAACCGGAACTCCATCAGCCCGACCTATCTCAACGAGATGACCCACATTCGCACCAACTTCGAGCGCGCACTCGGGACCGGGTTCCCCAAGGACCTGCCGCTGCTGCTTTTCGTCGTTTCGGAGAATGCGAAGAATCCGGAATGGCTGGGGCTGCACCAAAGGCAGGCGGCGAGCGTTGCGGACGGTACCGTGGTGCCCCTTCCGGGGGAGCACTACCTCCATCACACCCATGCGGCAGAGATCGCCAGCGGGTTCCGCGACTGGGGGACCGACAGACCGGTCATCTGAGAACAGCTGGAAACGAAAGTGTCCCGCCTGATGGGGGATCAGGCGGGACACTTCAACTCTAATGGTGCTAGCTGGTAATTGACCGGGTGCCGATACTTTTTGCTCGTGTCAGGCCCCTGCAACGGGGGGGGCCCCCCCCCCCCCCCAACACCCCCCCCCCCCCCCCCGTGCCCTCCCGGGCCCCCGCCCTCTTGCGTTTGCGGTGAGCTGCTTAGCGGCTCAGGCTCACGGTGAAGGTTTTGGGTCCGCTGAGGGTGACTGCGATTCCGCAGTTTTCTGCAGCTGCCCGGTGTGACAGGGATTGGATGGCGGCGTCGATGGTGTGGTCGATGGCCGACTTGTCCCAGATTTTCAGCGTGATGGAGTCAGTATGTGTCGTCATTGTCAGTACTTTCACTCAGGCCGTTAACAGCCCCAAGCCTCTTCGCCCGGGGCCGCATCCTCGTCGGTGAGGATTGCTGATTCAGCTTGTATGGGAAACGAATTCCCTCATTCATGGTTCATGGTGCCCACCACGGTTGACAAGCGAATCCGGCCAAGTGTGACCGATTACACGTTGCTGATTACTCTGTGTAACCCGTACTGACACTGAGCTCCCGCCAACGGTCCAACCCGGCAAGTCCAGCGTGTAAGCCACCAACTGCACCTTCGGCGCACCTTCCCCACCTGCTTTGAAGGCCCACTCCCCGGAAAGTGGCCCGATGTGGTTGTTTTCGCGTTCAGGCGAGGTCAAAGCCGGTGGTGAAGAGACGGACAACTGCGAACAAATAGCACCGAAATCTCCCAGTCATTTCCCGTCAAACCCTTGACGATGCTGTGGAACCGCTGGTAAATCTTGTTGGCGGAAAGCGTTTTCTCACCCACCCCACCATCGCCCATCAATCTTGGTTGGCAATGCGGCGCATGAGTGAAACGTTCCAATCCGGGGCGGGCAGACCCACTGCCGCCCAGCATCAAAGGAGATGTTCTTTGACTCACCCCTCGAAATGTTCCTACCGCAACTCCCGCGCTCGTTCGTGGAAGGCGGTTCCCCTCGCAGCATCTGCTTCACTCGCCGCCGCCGCCATGGCGCTGACCGGTGTCCCGCTCGCGCAGGCTGCTCCTGCCCAAGTCCCGCAGGCAGCGCAAGCCAACCTTCCCGGCGTCGTGCCTGCCGCGAAAGATCCAGCCGCGCTGAAACGCCAGGTGGAAAACCTTGACCGCGCTCCGGTTGCCGTCCTGACCGATCACGGTGTCACGGTGAGCTGGCGCATGCTGGGCTTGGACAAGGACAGCATCGGCTTCCAGGTCCTGCGCGACGGCGTCAACATCACCCCGGAGCCCCTCCGCAACGCCACCATGTTCGTGGACGCCGACGGCACTGCGGAGTCGAGCTACGTCATCAAGACTGTTGGCAACGGACAGGGGCAGGACAAGCTGACCGAAGCCGTGAAGCCGCTGACCCAGAACTATCTGGCCATCAAGCTGGACAAGCCTGCCGATGGCGTCACGCCGGACGGCAAGGCCTACTCCTACTCCGCCAACGACGCCACGGTGGCGGACCTCGACGGCGACGGCAAGTACGAGGTCATCCAGACATGGTCGCCGTCCAACGCCAAGGACAACTCCCAGTCCGGTTATACGGGCAACGTCTACGTGGATGCCTACAAGTTGGACGGCACCAAGCTGTGGCGCATCGACCTGGGACGAAACATCCGCGCCGGCGCGCATTACACGCAGGTCCTGGCCTACGACTTCGACGGCGACGGCAAGGCCGAGGTGTCCCTCAAGACAGCTGATGGCACCCGGGACGCGGCAGGTACCGTGATTGGAAACGCCGACGCCGACTTCCGCAACTCGGCGGGTTATGTCCTGGCCGGCCCTGAATTCCTTACCGTCTTCAAGGGCGACACCGGAACCATCATGGACACGGTCGCGTATGAGCCCGAGCGCGGAACAGTGGCCAGTTGGGGCGATAACTACGGTAACCGCGTGGATCGTTTCCTGGCCGGCGTGGCCTACCTGGACGGCGAACACCCCTCCATGATGTTCAGCCGCGGTTACTACACCCGCACGGTGCTGGTCACGTACGACCTCGTCAATGGCAAGCTCGTGAAGCGCTGGAGCTTCGATTCCAACCTCGCCGGGGATGAGTACAAGGGGCAAGGGAACCACAACTTGTCCGTCGCTGACGTTGACCAGGACGGCAAGGACGAGTTCGTCTTCGGCTCCATGACCATCGATGACAACGGCCAGCCGCTGTACAACACCAAGCTCGGCCACGGCGATGCCATCCACACCGGAGACCTCGACCCATCACGGCCCGGACTGGAAACGTTCGCCGTCCACGAAAGCATGAGCCAGAGCGGTAATCGCGGGGCAACGTTCCGTGATGCCGCCACCGGTGAAGTGCTGTGGAGCATCCCTGCCATCAAGGACACCGGCCGAGGCGCGGCAGGCGATATTGATCCGCGGTACGCGGGAGCTGAAGGGTGGGCCATCGGCGGTTCTGCGGCGTGGGATTCACCCGTTGGCCAGCTCATGTCCGCCAATGGTGAGTTGATCGCGGAGAAGATCCCAGCTGCCAACTTCCTGGCCTGGTGGGATGGCGACCTGCTCCGCGAAATCGTGGACCACGACTACGATGCCACCGTGTCCCGCGGCGTACCCACCATCTCCAAGTGGAATTGGGAAACGGAAACCAGCGACCGGCTCCTGACCGCTGAAGGTGCCCGCAGCAACAACACCACCAAGGGCAACCCTTCCATTCAGGCCGACATCCTGGGTGACTGGCGCGAAGAGATCGCCTGGCCGTCCACGGACAGCACCGAATTGCGGATCTACACCACCACGGCTCCCACGGAGGTGCGGCTGCGGACGCTGATGCACGACACCGTGTACCGGACGGCCGTTGCCCGGGAGAATGTTGCCTACAACCAGCCGCCGCACCCGAGCTTCTTCATCGGTGAGGGCATGCAGGCTCCGGCGATTCCCGCCGTCGTTTACACCGGCGCGAAGAAGTAGCGCACAGCAGCAACGCGGGGTCACTTACGGCCCATTCGGGCGCCTTTTATGGGCGGTAAGTGACCCCGCGTTGCTTTCTGGAGTCAGTCGATAACCCGGCCATTCTGAACAAGGTACTCCAGGTGTTCGGAAATGTCGGCCAGCACGGAGATATCCGCCACCGGGTCGGCTCCGAGGACCAGCATGTCAGCGTCTGCCCCAGCTGCGATCACACCCAGTTCGCCTTCGCGCTCAAGCAGCAGGGCCGCCGTCGTGGTTGCGGAGCGGATGGCGTCAATCGCGGGCTGGACCTTGCCGAGCAGCCTGAACTGCTCGTTCTGGTGGCGGTGCATGCCACCCAGGAGGTCCGAGCCGAAGGCCATTTTGACGCCGGCCTCGTGGGCACGCGAGATCGCTTCGAGGCCGCTGGTGAGGACGGAATCCACCTTGGCCCACATTTCCTCCGTGAGCCCGAATTCCTTGCCCTCTTCCTTCAGCGCCCAGTACGTGACCAGCGTGGGGACCAGGAACGCGTCCTTTTCGAGGAACAGCTTCAGGCTCTGGTCGTCCAGGAGGTTGCCGTGTTCGATCGAGCGGACGCCTGCCTCCAGCGCACGGTTGATCGCCCGGGCGGTGTAGGCGTGGGCGGCGACGTAGCGGTTTGCCGCCTCGGCTTCTTCGACCGCTGCGCGCATCTCCTCCATGGAATACTGCGTGGAGTCGATGCGGTCCGTGGGGGAGGATACGCCGCCGGAGGCCATGATCTTGATGTGGTGGGCACCCTTGCGGATCTCGTCGCGGGCGGCTGCCCGGACCGCGTCAACGCCGTCCGCCACGCGGCCGATGCCGCAGCATCCACGACCATTGGGATCGTGGTCTTCGCCCGGCAGGCGCATGTCTCCGTGACCGCCGGTCTGGCTGAGGGCATGGCCGCAGAAGTGTATCTTCGGTCCCTCCAGCAGTCCTTCCTCCTGTGCCATGGCCAACCCGAAGTCGGCGCCGGACAGGTCGCGCACGGTGGTGAAGCCGCGGCGCAGCATTTCTCCCATGATGCGGGCAGTCTGCGCGTAGACATACGACGCCGGCGTGTAGGTCAGTGACCGGAAGTCAGCGCTCGAGGCGACCACATGGACGTGGGCATCAATCAAGCCGGGAATGACAAACTTGCCAGTGCCGTCGATGACCCGCGCGCCGGCAGGCGCTTCGGCATTCAGCCCGACGCTGCTGATCTTCCCGTCAACGCTGACGACGTCGGCAGTTGAGTAGGTGCCAGCTTCAACGTCCAGGACGCTGGCGTTGCGGATGACCAGGGGAGTGCTTTCTGGGGCGGTGCTCATTTAAACGTTGTCCTTCGCTGGTTCTTCGGTGCCTTCAGGGACTTCGGTGGGGTGGGCTTCAAAGGCCTGAACAAGGTGGGCCACGTTGGAGCTGACGACGTCGACGGCGATTCCCACACTTTGCTGCGTGTACTTGCCTTCTGCATCAAGGAGCGCCAAGACGCCCACCACGTTGTGCTCCCGGTCGAGGACCGGCACGTTGATGACAGCGCCGCAGCCCAGTTGCTGGATGAGTTCTGAATCTGTGAAAACGTCCCGGAGTGCTGTCAGGTCCGTGGCCAGGAAGGGCTTCTTGTCCTCGATGACCGTCCCCAGCCAGCCCGGTGAGATCTCCACTGTCTTCTCGGCCCCCACCGGATACTCGTCCGGGTGGCTGGTGAAGAGGCGTTTGAGACTGGAACGCTGCGGGATCCACTGCAGTGCAGTAAACAGAATGACTCCTGGTTCCTGCTGCATGGCCTCGAAGGTCTGCTGGAAAACTGCGTCTGTATTCATCACTCTTACTTGCTTTCTGCCGCTGCCGGGTCATGCTCGGCGCGGGCGTTGATGTTCTCCAACGACTTGCCCGCGGTGGAGGCGCCGAAGATGACCACGCCCAGGACGCCGATGGTCAGCACCACGGTGGTCATGGTGAACACGCCACCGAAGCCGAGGGAGGCGGCGAAGATGCCGATGATGGACGGTGCAAGGATGCTGCCGATGCGACCCACTGCGCTGGCCAGGCCAACACCGGTGGCGCGCATCCATGTGGGGAAGAGT
This sequence comes from Arthrobacter sp. AK01, assembly GCF_021109375.1. Lineage (NCBI taxonomy): Bacteria > Bacillati > Actinomycetota > Actinomycetes > Micrococcales > Micrococcaceae > Arthrobacter > Arthrobacter sp. AK01. The sequence goes on along the minus strand of NZ_JAJOHP010000067.1, from coordinate 5,924 downwards.
TCCGGAGTGTAGGCGTAGACGCCGGCGTAGGTGCCGTTGAGGAAGAAGGACAACGTTGCAGCGGCCAGCAGGATCATGCCGGAATCGTTGGACTGGCTCAGCCAGAAAGCGCTGATGGCCGATCCCGCCAAGTAAAGGGCGATGGTGTTCTTGCGGTCAATCCGGTCACACAACCAGGCGGCGGAGAAGTAGCCGGGGATCTGTGCCAGGTAAATGAGGATGGAGAACTCGAAGCTCTTGGTGATGGTGATGCCGCGTCCTACAAGGAGCGTTGGAATCCAGGAGAAGAAGCCGTAGTAGGAGAACGTAATCACGAACCAGATCAGCCAGATCACGGCGGTCCGGCGACGCATGGCCTTGGACCACATGAACTTCAGGGCGTTCCAGATGCTGATCTTTTGTTCGTGCTTGGTGATCTCTTCCGCTGCGGGTGGCAGGGCCGGGAGTGGTTTGCCCGTGGCTTTCACTACACTCTGCTCAAACCGGTCCACCACTTCGGTTGCCTCTGCGATGCGGCCCCGGCTGATGAGGAAGCGTGGGGACTCGGGCAGGCTGCGACGCCACCAGAGCAGGAGAAGGATGGGAACGGCGGTGATGACCTGCGCCCAGCGCCAGCCGTCCTCGCCGAGGGGAACAACGAATCGGCCGATCAGTGCCGCAGCCACGAAGCCAAAGGAGAAGAATCCGGCCAGGGTTCCAATGAACCAGCCGCGGCGCTTCGGGGGAATGAACTCCGACAGGAACGGGGCGATGATCACGCTTTCTGCGCCTGCGCCCAATCCTGCAAAGATCCGTGCAATCAGAAAGATTTCGAAGTTGGGGGCCATGGCAGCAACTACCGACATGAGGCAGTAGAAGGCCAGAGCCCACAGCATGACCTTCTTGCGGCCAAAGCGATCGCCCATCCAACCGGCAAGGATCGCGCCGAAGAAGAAGCCGAACGGGGCTGCTGAGCCCACCAGCCCGAGGCTGGCGGTGCTGAGGCCCCATAGTTCCTGGATACGGGGGAGGAGGAAGGCCACCACGGCACCGTCCATGCCGTCGAAGGAGTAGCCGAGGCCTCCTATGAGGAGAAGCTTGTAGTGTGGTCGACTGAGAGCCAGACGATCAAGGCGTGCTGTGAGTGACATGGTGATTCCTGCCAAAGTGGGCCAAGTTGTACATTTTTAGGAATATGCACGGATCTGTGCAGAAGCGATGTATCGAAGTTACGGCCAAAGTGTGAGGTAGGTCAATAGGTGGAAGAAGATTTCGACTCGTCAACGTTGACCGAGTGGCTGGATAGTCGTGTCCAGGGACGGAAGCTCGCGGCACGCCAAATGCAAGTGATCGGCATCCTCCGATCCCAGCCCCGCCTTGCCTCCTACGGCTCGGTCAGCGACATCGCCGCAGTGGCCGCCTCGAACGCCTCGACCGTGACCAGAACCGCGCAAACACTGGGATTCAAGGGGTGGGCAGACTTCCAATTTGAGCTGCGTTCACGGTTTCTTGCGTCGCTGAGCGCAGTGGAGGTTGCGGCCGAACACAACGGCCACATCAGTAGTCCTGCACAGGCGGCGGTGTCCACCGACCGGGCGAACCTGGCGCATTTCGAGCGCACTTTGGACGCCCACACTCTTCATAATATTGCGGAGGCGATCGCGGGCGCACGGCAGACTTACATCGTTGCCGCGGGTAGTTACGCGATCCCGGGCAAAGCTCTGGAGCACAACGCGATCATCGCCGGTTACAACGTCCGGCTCCTCGACGCCGACGTCGCCGCCCTCACCAACGCCATTGCACGGCTTGGTGCAGAAGACCTGGTCATCGCCATCAGCCTCTGGCGGGTCTACGACAGCACCATGCGGGCCGTCGAGATCGCGCACAACCTGGGCACGCCCATCGTTTCCATCACAGACAGCGCGGGATCGCCTGTCGCGGTGCATGCTGATCACAGGATTGTGGTGCCCACTGAAGGCGCCGGCTTCTTCCCGTCCCTGACAGGTGCGGTGTCCGCGGTCCAGGCGATCGCCGTCGAGCTTGCCTCCCTGGACCGTGAGCGTTCCAACCAGAACATCGCCGCCTCGGAGCGGACCTGGGACCAGATGCGGATCATGCATCCGCGAAGCAGTTCCTAGGTCCGCGCCCAGACAGGACTTACGACGCCGGGACCTCCTGCGGTGCATCGGCCGCCGCCGGCAGGTGGTGGCCGACCAGGGCCAGGTTCTGGATAACGGCCAGGCCGAACTGGGCGGTGTCGTTGGTGGACACGGTAGGGGCTTCATCGACCGGCTGAAGCACGTATGGCGGCAGGATCTTCTTGAGCGTGAAAGCCTCGGTGTGGTTCAGGTTCTCCCCGCCCTCGGCAAAGCTCTCCCACGCCAACTCCGCCAGTTCCGGCGAACCCAGCCGGGCCGCGGCATAGGCCGTCAGCCGGCTGTGCGCCTGGGTGAGGTAGATGCCCGCTAAAGGTTGGCCCACCTCTGCGGTCTGCTCCTCGGGGGTGGCCAGGAAGAGCCGGCAATACTGCATCCAGGCTTCCTCGAAGTCCTTGTCCGGCACCAAGCTGATCAGTTCGCTGCAGATTTCCACCAAACCGAACACGGCACTCAGGTGCGAGACGCTGATGACTTCCCTGCCGGCGTCGAACCTTCCTGCATCCAGGTCGTACAGCGCCTCGCCCGTCAAGAAGCCATACTTCAGTGCGCCGATGTCTGCCATGGTTCCGAGGAGTCGATCCCGTGAGCGCGGGTTGCCGGTACGCTCCCAATCGGTGAGCCACGTGGCGGCCAGGGAGCCCCAGTCCGTACCCAGCCCGACGCCCAAGGCGCCGCGGTCCGGACGGTACGTATCGGCGTCGGGCCTGACTTTGCGGACGGGGTCCAAGCCGAGGAAGTTCTGGTCGCTGTCCACCAGTTCGGTGAGGAGATCGCCGGTGCGCTCATCCGCGGTCAGGTAGTAATAGAAGCGCCGGTAGGCTGGCGTGCTGATGCGCAGCTGCTTGGCGCTGCAGCCCCAGTGCTGGACGTTGTGCCGTGAACCCAATCCGCGCCACGGACCCAAGTGGTAGACATCCACCTCACCGGTGTGGCGGGTCATGGCCTCGGCGTACCGGAAGACGTCCGCGCGCCCGGTACGCAGGTACATGTACCAGAGCCAGAGATCGGGGGAGAGCTCAGAGTTGTCCCACGCGTAGCCGCCCACGTCGTAGCGCCACACGTGCCGGTCGGTGTCGTAGGTGTGCATGACGTCGCCGTAGTTCCAGAATCCGTACCAGCGGCGCTGTTCGGTCTGGCCCTGGTAGAAGTCGAACAGGAAGTCCAGCTTGTCTTCCAGCTCCGCCCTCGCCGGAGCGCTGCGGTCCACCGGCGCCCAGTCACCAAAGACGCCTGCCGCGTGCAGATACTCGGGCGAGGGCTGCAGCAGCGGGGGAGTGGACGCGGACCGGGCATCCGCGGAGAGATTCTCCGTACTGGGGGTCGAGTCGTAGGCGAACAGCGTCAGTTCGTGCGTGCGGGCAATGCCCGTGGGGTTGCCAAAGCCCGGCTCGTAGTCCTCGTACGTGATTTCGAGGCCCTCAAGCTGGTCCTCGAACGTGTCCTGGCCCAGGCCGTCGTGATAGAAGCGGAGGTCCATCGGCTGGGCTTCGGGTGAGTAGAGCCAGGCAGTGACCGTCGCCTGATCGGTGGCTGCCCCGCGGATGTCCAGCTGCCCGGGGTGGGACTGCCAGAAGTCCCGGATGCCAACACCGAAGCCGCCACGGGCCTCGCTCAACGAGCAGAACCCGGCCGCCCTGGTGCCACCCGAAATCCCCACCCAGCCGTGGCCGGGAGCAGTCCGTTTGCGCAGGTCAAAGCCGTCGGCTGTCAGTTGCGTGAGGGTGTAGTCGTTCCAGCTCGGGATGAGATGGAGGCGCTCGGAAACCAGCGGACTCCATTCGCCCAGTGGCGGCGTTGGACGGCCGGCGATCTGCGCGGCGCGTACTTCCTCGCCGGGATCCCGCCGTAGTCCGGTCAGCCCGCGGACGGCCTCCACCAGGAATCCGTCGTCGGCCCCGGCGATCCGGACATGCCGATCATGCAGTTCGCTTTCCAAGGGCACCGTGAACTGGACGCCGAGCCCGGCAAGGAAATCCTGGTCGGCGTCGCCGTCCCAGATGAACGAGTGCATCATTCTCACGCTGCGGGCGCCCGCGTAGAAGTAGAAGCGGACGGTGAACGGGAGCCATTCCTTGGTGCCGTCATCGGCGCGGTGCGAGCCCTCCACCTTGACCACCGCGCGGACGGGACCAGCCTGCTCCACGGTGACGCTGGTGGTGTGGCCGGTGAAGCCCGTGCGGGTGGTGGTACCCGTACCCTCGGCCAGCCCCGACTGCAGCAGGCTCACCAGGCGGCCGTCTTTTGCCACCACTTCATTGGTGCGGCGGAGTTCGCTGAACAGGGAGTCGCCACTCCTGTGCAGGACCATCTCCAGTGTGCCCGTGGACACGGTGATGGTCCCTTCTTCTTCGGTGACCGTCACCTCGGTGGAGCGTTCGACGGCGGCTGCCGCGCCGCCGTCGTTCGCTTCAGTCGGGTGGGTGACGAAGTAGGTGTCAGCAGGCTGATCCGTTGCGCCAAGGGCAACGCCGCCCCACTTCAGCGAGCCATCGGGCCAGGTGGCAAGGGGCCAGGTTTGGGCGTTGACGGTGCTGCCGTTGGAGTCGAGAACCTTGAGTGCGGCCGCGTCGTGCACGGTGCCGCGTTGGAACGGCATTCCCCACGTCGTGCCGCCGCTGAGTCCGGCGGGCGGTTCGCCATCGATCCACGTGATCGGGGCGTGCTGAGTCATGGTCTATTCCACCTAAGAGTCTGGGAAAACGCTTTCTTGAGACGTTTCAATAACTTACCCGTGGTGATGCGGGGCCGCAAGGGGTGGTCAAGCCCTGGTCCATTGACACCCGTCCAGCCCGGGCGTATCGTACAACCAAATGGTTGTAGATCAGCTCAGTCCAGTACCCGAACGGGACCTCGAACTCGACCGCCTGTTCCAGGCATTGTCCGACGCCACCCGCAGGGACATCGTGGCCAGGGTGACGGCAGGGGAGTACTCGGTCTCCGGGTTGGCTGCGCTCTACGCCATGAGTTTCGCGGCCGTGCAGAAGCATGTTGCGGTCCTGGAACGGGCCTCCCTGGTGACCAAGGAGAAGCGTGGGAGGGAACAGATTGTGCGGGGGAATCACGATGGACTGCAAAAAGCCCGGCATCTGTTGGACCACTTCGAAATAATCTGGCGGCAACGGGCCAGCCGGATCGCGGACATACTCGCTGAAGATGACGAAAGGGATCTGCCATGACTGTTGTCAGCGTAAGCAAGGATGCTGAGGCCCTGAGCTTCACCATCGTGGCCGAATTCGATGCCGAGGTGACGCGCGTCTGGAGGATCTGGGAGGACCCACGGCAGCTCGAACGCTGGTGGGGACCGCCAACCTGGCCCGCCACTTTTGAAACCCACGAGTTCACTGCCGGGGGCAAGGCCGCCTACTACATGACCGGCCCGGACGGTACCAAAGCCCGCGGTTGGTGGAAGTTCACTACCATCAACGCCCCGGACCACCTGGAGTTTGACGACGGCTTCGCTGACGAGAAGGGTGAGCCCGTTGATGACCTCGGCATCACGCACGCCGTCGTGAAGCTCGAGCCCGTGGATAGCCGCACGCGAATGACCATCACCTCCAGCTTCGAGTCCGAGGAACAGATGCAGAAGATGGCCGAGATGGGCATGGATGAAGGAATGCGTGAGGCGATCGAGCAGATCGATGCCGTTCTTGCGGAACCGGCCAACGTCTGACGACTGAACCGAAAGCAAAAAGAAGCCGCCCCCCCCGGGGGGCGCCCCCCCCGCGGGGGGGGTGGTTTTTTTTCCCGCGGGCGGACGGCAACGGCCCCGGTGAGTGGGGGGCTGTT